>NZ_JNWJ01000019.1:0-139355 GCF_000716805.1 Streptomyces yerevanensis
CAGGGCCGTATGCCCGGCCTGCGACGGGCTGACGCACCGGCCCACGACCCCGCACCCACCACCCACCCCAGGGGCGCGGGGAACGGCGCGACCAGCCACCCACAACCCGCACCCGCCCACGAACCAAACGAACCACCCCCGTAGGCACCCCGCCCAACCGCCGGAGGCGATCCCCACCCGGCCCAACCAGAACCGGCACCATCCGCCCAGCCCTCGTAGGCTCGGGTCATGTCAGAGGTGTACGCGGCCCGCCGCGAACGGCTCCGGGAGCGATGCGCAGCCGGCGGCAGCGCCACCGCGCTGGTGTCCCGTCCCGCCAACGTCCGCTACCTCGCGGGCGCAGCCCCCCGCGGCGCCGTTCTGCTGCTGGGCAAGGGAACGGACCTGATGCTGTGCGCGGGTCCCCTCGACGCGGGCCCGCTCGGCGCACCCCCCGACGACGAGCACCCCGACGAAGCCCTGCGGATCCAGACGCTGCCGGGAGCCGGCGACGGCCGTGGCGACCCGGCTGTCGCCGCAGCCGACCTCGCCGTGGCGCACGGCGCCGAGTCACTGGCCGTCGAGGAACACCACCTGACCGTGGCCCGCCACAGAGCCATCCGCTCCGTGACACCCCGCCTGCGCCTGACCGACCTCGGCGGCGCCGTCGAGCAGCTGCGCGTCGTCAAGGACGACGAGGAGATCTCCTGCCTCCGGATCGGTGCCGAGATCGCCGACCAGGCCCTGAGCGAACTCCTCGAGTCGATCCTCGTCGGCCGCACCGAGCGCCACCTCGCCCTGGAGCTGGAGCGCCGCCTCGTCGACCACGGCGCCGACGGCCCGGCCTTCGCGACCTCCGTCGGCACCGGACCGAACTCGGGGCGTCGCGGCCACCGTCCAACCGACCGACGGGTCGAGGAGGGCGACTTCCTCTCCGTGTGCCTGGGGGCGACCTATCGCGGCTATCGCTGCGAGATCGGCCGTACGTTCGTGATCGGCACCTCGCCCGCCGACTGGCAGATCGAGCTCTACGACCTCGTCTTCGCCGCCCAACGGGCCGGCCGCGAGGCGCTCATCCCCGGCGCCGAATACCGCGACGTGGACCGCGCCGCCCGGCAGGTGCTGGACTCCGCGGGGTACGGGCACGGCCTTTCTCCGCTGACCGGGCACGGTGTAGGGCTCGAAATCGATGAGGACCCTCAGCTGGCCCCCGCGGCCATGGGTAAACTGGACGCTTGCGTGCCGGTCACCGTCGAACCGGGGGTCCACCTCCCGGGCCGGGGCGGTGTCCGGATCGATGACACGCTCGTCGTACGCCCTGAGGCGGACGGCGGACCCGAGCTACTCACCATCACGACCAAGGAGCTGCTCGCGCTCTAGCTTCGAGCTGTGCGCCTGCCCCGGGGTCGTCCACGTCAGTCCAGGAGATTCCGCAACCGTGGCTTCCACGAACGACCTCAAGAACGGCCTGGTGCTCAAGCTCGAAGGCGGCCAGCTCTGGTCCGTCGTCGAGTTCCAGCACGTCAAGCCCGGCAAGGGCCCGGCCTTCGTGCGCACCAAGCTCAAGAACGTGCTCTCCGGCAAGGTCGTCGACAAGACGTTCAACGCCGGCGTCAAGGTCGAAACGGCCACCGTCGACAAGCGTGACATGCAGTTCTCGTACATGGACGGCGAGTACTTCGTCTTCATGGACATGGAGACCTACGACCAGCTCATGGTCGACCGGAAGGCTGTTGGCGACGCCGCCAACTTCCTCGTCGAGGGCTTCACGGCCACCGTCGCGCAGCACGAGGGCGAGGTGCTCTTCGTCGAGCTCCCGGCCGCCGTCGAGCTGAGCGTCCAGGAGACCGAGCCGGGCGTCCAGGGCGACCGCTCCACCGGCGGCACCAAGCCCGCCATCCTGGAGACCGGCCACCAGATCAACGTGCCGCTCTTCATCACCACCGGCGAGAAGATCAAGGTCGACACCCGCTCGAGCGACTACCTCGGCCGGGTGAACAGCTAACCGTGGCTGCCCGCAACACGGCCCGCAAGCGCGCCTTCCAGATCCTCTTCGAAGGTGACCAGCGCGGCGTGGACGTCCTGACGGTCCTCGCGGACTGGATCCGGCACTCCCGGACCGACACCCGGCAGCCGCCGGTGAGTGAGTACACGATGCAGCTTGTCGAGGGCTACGCGAAGTACGAGCGGCGCATCGACGAGCTCATCGCGCAGTACGCGGTCGACTGGACGCTGGACAGGATGCCGGTCGTCGACCGCAACATCCTGCGCCTCGGCGCGTACGAGCTGATCTGGGTCGACGAGACTCCGGACGCCGTCGTCCTCGACGAGATGGTCCAGCTCGCGAAGGAGTTCTCCACGGACGAGTCCCCGGCCTTCGTGAACGGCCTCCTCGGCCGCTTCAAGACCCTGAAGCCGTCGCTGCGCCGGGACGAGTAGCACCACAGGTCGTCACGGAGGGCCCACAGCGCCGGCTGTGGGCCCTCCGGAGTGTTCTGCGCGGACGTTCTGCGTGGGCCGACACAAAACCGTCGGGGTGGACCGGAACGCTCAGGTTCCGGTCCACCCCGACGGCACGTTTCTTCACAGGGCCGACGCCGGTCAGCCCTCCTCGTGGGAGACCGCGCGGCGCGCGTCCGCGTCCAGGACACCCCAGTTGATCAGCTGCTCGGTGAGGACTGAGGGGGACTGGTCGTAGATGACGGCGAGGGTGCGCAGGTCGTCCTGGCGGATGGAGAGCACCTTGCCGTTGTAGTCGCCGCGCTGGGACTGGATCGTGGCGGCATAACGCTGCAGGGGGCCCGCCTTCTCGGCCGGGACGTGGGCCAGCCGCTCCAGGTCCAGGACCAGCTTCGGCGGCGGCTCGGCGGCGCCGCCCGGCGTGGTGCCCGGCAGCAGTTCCTGCACCGGAACGCCATAGAAGTCCGCCAGCTCGGCGAGGCGCTGTACGGTCACGGCGCGGTCGCCGCGCTCGTAGGAACCGACCACGACCGCCTTCCAGCGGCCCTGGGACTTCTCCTCGACGCCGTGGAGGGAAAGGCCCTGCTGGGTACGGATCGCGCGGAGCTTGGCCCCGAGCTGTTTGGCGTATTCGCTGGACATATAGCTCCCCGGACACTGTGTCGACGTGCGGTTTTGCCGCGCGGCTGGTGACTCACTGTGAGGTTACGCAGCGTTACTCTTCCCCGTCAAGCCGAATGGTCACGCCCGGCCCTTACGTGCCGGCCCCGGAGAAATGCGTCAGGTGGTGGGCGAGTGACTCCAGGGGGGTGATCAGGGCCGTTGCCGGGCTGGTAGCGTTGGTGGCGCAATTCCGACGTCCTTTAAGGTCCGTCCCGTGAGGCGGAGAAGGAGGTCCGTCTCGTATGGACACGCAGCAGTCCGATGCCCGGCCCGTGCTCGAAGGCCCGGACATCGCGCGGGTGTTGACCCGCATCGCCCACGAGATCGTCGAGCGCGCCAAGGGCGCCGACGACGTGGTGCTTCTCGGCATTCCGACGCGGGGCGTCTTCCTCGCCCAGCGGCTCGCCGCCAAGCTCGAGGAGATCACCGACCGCAAGATCCCGGTCGGCTCGCTCGACATCACCATGTACCGCGACGACCTGCGTATGCATCCGCCGCGTGCGCTGGCCCGCACCGACATTCCAGGTGACGGCATCGACGGTCGTCTGGTCGTCCTCGTCGACGACGTGCTCTTCTCCGGCCGCACCATCCGCGCCGCGCTCGACGCGCTGAACGACATCGGCCGTCCGCGCGCCGTGCAGCTCGCGGTGCTCGTCGACCGAGGCCATCGCGAACTCCCGATCCGCGCCGACTACGTCGGCAAGAACCTCCCCACGTCGCTGCGGGAGACGGTCAAGGTCCTGCTCGCCGAGGAGGACGGTCGCGACACCGTGCTGCTCGGCGCCAAGCAGGCCTCACCGGGCGCGCAGCAGTAGCACTCCGGCGTACGTCCCTGCCGTAAGCCCCCGAGTGTGCCTGTGCGCGCCCGCCTGCCCGGCTGCGACCTCCCGCCGGGCCCTCGCCTCCCGAACTGAACTGCCTTACGGAGCCTGACAGATGCAGCGTCATCTCATCTCGGCCGCCGACCTCACCCGCGACGACGCCGTCCTGATCCTCGACACCGCCGAGGAGATGGCCCGGGTCGCCGACCGGCCGATCAAGAAACTGCCGACCCTGCGCGGCCGCACCGTCGTCAACCTCTTCTTCGAGGACTCGACCCGTACCAGGATCTCGTTCGAGGCCGCCGAGAAGCGCCTCTCCGCGGATGTGATCAACTTCACTGCCAAGGGGTCCAGCGTCTCCAAGGGCGAGTCCCTGAAGGACACCGCCCAGACCCTGGAGGCGATGGGCGTCGACGCCGTTGTCATCCGGCACGGCGCCTCCGGAGCCCCGTACCGCCTCGCGACCTCCGGCTGGATCGACGCCGCCGTCATCAACGCCGGCGACGGCACCCACCAGCACCCCACGCAGGCCCTGCTCGATGCCTTCACGATGCGGCGCCGCCTCGTCGGACGGGACGCCGGGCTCGGGCAGGACCTCGCAGGCAAGCGCATCACGATCGTCGGCGACATCCTGCACGGCCGGGTCGCCCGCTCGAACGTCGACCTGCTGCACACCCTCGGCGCCGAGGTCACCCTCGTCGCCCCGCCCACCCTGCTGCCGGTCGGCGTCGAAACCTGGCCCTGCGAGGTGTCGTACGACCTCGACAGCACGCTGCCCAAGTCCGACGCGGTGATGATGCTGCGCGTCCAGCGCGAGCGGATGAACGCGGCCTTCTTCCCGACCGAGCGCGAGTACTCACGGCGCTACGGCCTCAACGGCGACCGTATGGCGCGGATGCCCGAGCACGCCATCGTGATGCACCCCGGGCCGATGGTCCGCGGCATGGAGATCACCGCCGAGGTCGCCGACTCCGACCGTTGCACCGCCATCGAGCAGGTGGCGAATGGTGTCTCGATCCGCATGGCGGTCCTGTACCTGCTCCTGGGCGGCAATGAGCCCGCCGTCACCCACAGCCGTACCGAGGAGAAGTAAGACACATGAGCAAGATCCTGATCCGTGGTGCGAAGGTGCTCGGCGGCGAGCCGCAGGACGTCCTGATCGACGGCGACACCATCGTGGAGGTCGGTGCCGGACTTCCCGCCGAGGGAGCCGAGGTCGTCGAGGCCGAAGGCAAGGTGCTTCTGCCGGGCCTCGTCGATCTCCACACCCACCTGCGCGAGCCCGGGCGTGAGGACTCCGAGACCGTCCTGACCGGTACGCGGGCTGCCGCGAGCGGCGGTTACACGGCCGTGTTCGCCATGGCCAACACCTTCCCGGTCGCCGACACCGCCGGTGTGGTCGAGCAGGTCTACCGGCTGGGCCAGCAGCACGGCTACTGCGATGTGCAGCCCATCGGGGCCGTCACCGTCGGCCTGGAGGGCAAGAAGCTCGCCGAACTGGGCGCCATGCACGAGTCGGCGGCCGGCGTCACCGTCTTCTCCGACGACGGCAAGTGCGTGGACGACGCCGTGATCATGCGTCGGGCGCTGGAGTACGTGAAGGCCTTCGGCGGTGTCGTGGCCCAGCACGCGCAGGAGCCGCGGCTGACCGAGGGCGCCCAGATGAACGAGGGCGTCGTCTCGGCCGAGTTGGGGCTCGGCGGCTGGCCCGCCGTCGCCGAGGAGTCGATCATCGCGCGCGATGTGCTGCTCGCCGAGCACGTGCACTCCCGGGTGCACATCTGCCATCTGTCGACCGCCGGCTCGGTGGAGATCGTGCGCTGGGCCAAGTCCCGCGGCATCGACGTGACCGCCGAGGTCACCCCGCACCACCTGCTCCTCACCGATGAGCTGGTCCGCTCGTACAACCCGGTCTACAAGGTCAATCCGCCGCTGCGCACCGAGCGCGACGTGATGGCCCTGCGCGAGGCGCTCGCCGACGGCACGATCGACATCGTCGCCACCGACCACGCCCCGCACCCGCACGAGGACAAGGACTGCGAGTGGGCCGCGGCGGCCATGGGCATGGTCGGCCTGGAGACCGCGCTGTCCGTGGTCCAGCAGACGATGGTCGACAGCGGGCTGCTCGACTGGGCCGGCGTCGCGGACCGGATGTCCTTCAAGCCCGCCCGGATCGGCGGGGCGACAGGCCACGGCCGTCCCGTCTCGGCAGGTGAGCCCGCCAACCTCACGCTGGTCGATCCGGCATACCGTGGGAACGTGGACCCCACGGGCTTCGCGTCGCGCAGCCGCAACACTCCGTACGAGGGTCGTGAGCTGCCGGGCCGTGTCACGCACACATGGCTGCGGGGCCGCGCCACGCTCGTCGACGGGAAGCTCGCGTGACACCACTGACGCAACTGACGTACGCCGCGGAACAGAAGTCGGCGGAAGTGACCGACTGGGCCGCCCGCATCGGCTGGCTCGTGGGCCTCGCGCTCTTCGTCGCCCTCGTCTACTGGCTGATGCGCGAGGGCTGGAAGTGGCGCGGCACGCTCCAGGGCGACCTGCCCGAGCTGCCCCAGGCGCCGGACGAGCCCGGTCCGGTGAAGCTGACGATGAGCGGCCGCTACCACGGCTCCACCACTGCCGGTCAGTGGCTCGACCGCATCGTGGCGCACGGCCTGGGCACCCGCAGCCGGGTCGAACTCATGCTGACGGACGCGGGCCTGGATGTCGTACGCCCCGGAGCGGCCGACTTCTTCATGCCTCTCGAGGCGCTGCGCGAGGCACGGCTCGACAAGGGCATCGCGGGCAAGGTCCTCACCGAGGGCGGCCTGCTGGTCGTCACCTGGGAGCACGGCGACAGGCTGCTCGACTCCGGGTTCCGTTCCGACCACGCGGCCGAGCACAACGAGTGGGTCGCGACCCTGAACCAGATGATCAACAAGGACAGCAACAAGACGGAAGGCGCACGATGACCACCTCCACCAGGGGAGCCTCCAGAACTCCCGCCGTACTCGTCCTGGAGGACGGCCGGATCTTCCGCGGCCGCGCCTACGGGGCCGTGGGGGTGACCTTCGGAGAGGCCGTCTTCTCCACCGGGATGACCGGCTACCAGGAGACCCTCACCGACCCCTCGTACCACCGTCAGGTCGTCGTGATGACCGCCCCGCACGTCGGCAACACCGGCGTCAACGACGAGGACCCCGAGTCGAAGCGGATCTGGGTCGCCGGCTATGTCGTACGCGACCCCGCGCGCGTGCCCTCCAACTGGCGCTCCCGCCGCTCGCTCGACGAGGAGCTCGCCCGGCAGGACGTCGTCGGGATCTCCGGCATCGACACCCGGGCGCTCACCCGTCACCTGCGCGAGCGCGGCGCCATGCGCGTCGGGATCTTCTCCGGGAACGCGCTGCCCGACGAGGGCACGATGCTCGCTGAGGTGCGCCAGGCCCCCGAGATGAAGGGCGCCAGCCTCTACGAGGAGGTCGCCACGACTGAGGCGTACGTCGTTCCCGCCCTCGGCGAGAAGAAGTTCACCGTCGCCGCCGTGGACCTCGGCATCAAGGGCATGACCCCGCACCGTATGGCCGAGCGCGGCATCGAGGTGCATGTGCTGCCCGCCACCGCGACCGCCGAGGATATCTACGCGGTCGGCCCCGACGGCGTGTTCTTCTCCAACGGTCCCGGCGATCCGGAGAAGGCCGAACACCCCGTTTCCCTGATGCGGGAAGTCCTCGAGCGCAAGACGCCCCTCTTCGGCATCTGCTTCGGCAACCAGATCCTCGGCCGCGCGCTCGGCTTCGGCACGTACAAGCTGAAGTACGGCCACCGGGGCATCAACCAGCCGGTCCAGGACCGTACGACCGGCAAGGTCGAGGTCACCGCGCACAACCACGGGTTCGCCGTCGACGCGCCGCTCGACCGCGTCAGCGACACCCCCTACGGGCGTGCCGAGGTCTCGCACGTCTGCCTGAACGACCAGGTCGTCGAGGGGCTCCAGCTGCTCGACCAGCCGGCGTTCAGCGTCCAGTACCACCCCGAAGCGGCGGCAGGCCCGCACGACGCGGCCTACCTGTTCGACCGCTTCGTAGAGCTCATGGCAGAAAAGGGAGCCCAGCGTGCCTAAGCGCACCGATATCCAGTCCGTCCTGGTCATCGGCTCCGGCCCGATCGTCATCGGCCAGGCCGCCGAGTTCGACTACTCCGGCACCCAGGCCTGCCGTGTCCTCAAGGCCGAGGGCCTCAGGGTCATCCTCGTCAACTCCAACCCCGCGACGATCATGACGGACCCGGAGATCGCCGACGCGACGTATGTCGAGCCGATCACCCCGGAGTTCGTCGAGAAGATCATCGCCAAGGAGCGGCCGGACGCGCTGCTGCCCACCCTGGGCGGCCAGACGGCCCTCAACACGGCCATCTCGCTGCACGAGGCCGGGACGCTCGACGAGTACGGCGTCGAGCTGATCGGCGCCAACGTCGAGGCGATCAACAAGGGCGAGGATCGCGATCTCTTCAAGGAGGTCGTGGACGCGGTGAAGGGGAAGATCGGGCACGGCGAGTCCGCCCGGTCGGTGATCTGCCACTCCATGGACGACGTCCTCAAGGGCGTCGACACACTCGGCGGTTACCCGGTCGTCGTCCGGCCTTCCTTCACCATGGGCGGCGCCGGCTCCGGCTTCGCGCACAACGAGGACGAGCTGCGCCGCATCGCCGGCCAGGGGCTCACGCTGTCCCCGACCACCGAGGTGCTCCTGGAGGAGTCCATCCTCGGCTGGAAGGAGTACGAGCTGGAGCTGATGCGCGACAAGCACGACAACGTCGTGGTCGTCTGCTCCATCGAGAACTTCGACCCGATGGGCGTGCACACCGGCGACTCGATCACCGTCGCCCCGGCGATGACGCTCACCGACCGCGAGTACCAGATCCTGCGCGACATCGGCATCGCCGTCATCCGCGAGGTCGGCGTCGACACCGGCGGCTGCAACATCCAGTTCGCGGTGAACCCCGAGGACGGCCGGGTCATCGTCATCGAGATGAACCCTCGCGTGTCCCGGTCGTCCGCCCTCGCCTCCAAGGCGACCGGCTTCCCGATCGCCAAGATCGCCGCGAAGCTCGCCGTCGGCTACACGCTCGACGAGATCCCGAACGACATCACCGAGAAGACACCGGCGTCCTTCGAGCCGACGCTCGACTACGTCGTCGTGAAGGCGCCGCGCTTCGCCTTCGAGAAGTTCCCGCAGGCCGACTCCACGCTGACGACGACCATGAAGTCGGTCGGCGAGGCCATGGCCATCGGCCGCAACTTCACCGAGGCCCTGCAGAAGGCGCTGCGGTCGCTGGAGAAGAAGGGCTCGCAGTTCACGTTCGTCGGGGAGCCCGGGGACAAGAAGGCGCTCCTGGAGGAGGCGGTCCGGCCGACCGACGGGCGGATCAACTGCGTCATGCAGGCCATCCGCGCGGGCGCGACCCAGGAGGAGGTCTTCGAGTCGACGAAGATCGATCCGTGGTTCGTCGACCAGCTGTTCCTCATCAAGGAGATCGCGGACGAGCTGGCAGCCGCCGACAGGCTGGACCCGTCCCTGCTGGCGGAAGCGAAGCGCCACGGCTTCTCCGACGTCCAGATCGCCGAGATCCGCGGCCTGCGCGAGGACGTCGTCCGCGAGGTCCGGCACGCGCTCGGCGTGCGCCCGGTCTACAAGACGGTCGACACCTGCGCCGCCGAGTTCGCCGCGAAGACGCCGTACTTCTACTCCTCGTACGACGAGGAGAACGAGGTCGCCTCCCGCGAGAAGCCCGCGGTGATCATCCTGGGCTCCGGGCCCAACCGCATCGGCCAGGGCATCGAGTTCGACTACTCCTGCGTCCACGCCTCCTTCGCGCTGAGCGACGCCGGGTACGAGACCGTGATGGTCAACTGCAACCCGGAGACCGTCTCCACGGACTACGACACCTCCGACCGGCTGTACTTCGAGCCGCTCACGCTGGAGGACGTACTGGAGATCGTCCACGCGGAGTCCCTGGCCGGGCCGATCGCGGGCGTCATCGTGCAGCTCGGCGGACAGACCCCGCTGGGTCTGTCGCAGGCGCTGAAGGACAACGGCGTCCCGGTGGTGGGCACGCCGCCCGAGGCGATCCACGCCGCCGAGGACCGCGGCGCCTTCGGCCAGGTGCTCGCCGAGGCGGGGCTGCCGGCTCCCAAGCACGGCACCGCGACGACCTTCGCGGGCGCCAAGTCCATCGCGGACGAGATCGGCTACCCCGTCCTCGTACGGCCCTCGTACGTGCTCGGCGGGCGAGGCATGGAGATCGTGTACGACGAGACGCGGCTGGAGGCGTACATCGCCGAGTCGACCGAGATCTCCCCGTCGCGCCCGGTCCTGGTCGACCGCTTCCTCGACGACGCGATCGAGATCGACGTGGACGCGCTGTACGACGGCCACGAGCTGTACCTCGGCGGCGTCATGGAGCACATCGAGGAGGCCGGTATCCACTCCGGCGACTCGGCGTGCGCGCTGCCGCCGATCACGCTGGGCGGCTTCGACATCAAGCGGCTGCGGGCATCAACGGAAGCCATCGCGAAGGGCGTTGGCGTCCGCGGACTGATCAACATCCAGTTCGCGATGGCGGGGGACATCCTGTACGTCCTCGAAGCCAACCCGCGTGCCTCGCGCACCGTCCCCTTCACCTCCAAGGCGACCGCGGTGCCGCTCGCCAAGGCCGCCGCCCGGATCTCGCTGGGCGCGACCATCGCCGGACTGCGCGCCGAGGGACTGCTCCCGGCGAGCGGCGACGGCGGCACGCTGCCGCTGGACGCGCCGATCTCCGTCAAGGAGGCCGTCATGCCGTGGTCGCGCTTCCGCGACATCCACGGGCGGGGCGTCGACACCATCCTGGGCCCGGAGATGCGCTCCACCGGTGAAGTCATGGGCATCGACTCGGTGTTCGGCACGGCGTACGCCAAGTCGCAGGCGGGCGCGTACGGTCCGCTGCCGACCAAGGGCCGCGCCTTCATCTCCGTCGCCAACCGCGACAAGCGCTCGATGATCTTCCCGGCGCGTGAACTGGTCGCCCACGGCTTCGAGTTGCTCGCCACGTCCGGCACGGCCGAGGTGCTCAAGCGCAACGGCATCCACGCCACCGTCGTCCGCAAGCAGAGCGAGGGCACCGGCCCGAACGGCGAGCGGACGATCGTCCAGCTCATCCATGAGGGCGAGGTCGACCTGATCGTCAACACGCCGTACGGCACCGGTGGCCGCCTCGACGGCTATGACATCCGTACGGCCGCCGTGGCCCGCTCCGTGCCCTGCCTGACGACGGTGCAGGCGCTCGCAGCCGCCGTCCAGGGCATCGACGCGCTCAACCACGGGGACGTGGGCGTCCGTTCGCTCCAGGAACACGCGGAGCACCTCACAGCGGCGCGGGACTGACGCCATGTACCGACTGTTCTTCAGTTTGCTCTTCAAACGGATGGACCCGGAGCGGGCCCATCACCTGGCCGTCGCCTGGATCCGCCTCGCCGCCCGCATCCCCGTGCTGCGTACGTTCGTCGCGGCGGCTCTCGCCCCGCGCCACAAGGAGTTGCGCACCGAGGCCTTCGGGCAGCGGATGCACGGGCCGTTCGGACTCGCGGCCGGCTTCGACAAGAACGCGATCGCGGTCGACGGGATGTCGATGCTCGGCTTCGACCACGTCGAGATCGGCACGGTCACGGGGGAGCCGCAGCCCGGCAATCCTCGTAAGCGGCTGTTCCGGCTCGTCCCGGACCGGGCGCTGATCAACCGCATGGGGTTCAACAACGAAGGCTCTGCGGCCGTGGCGGAGCGTCTGGCAGGCCGTGAGGCGGTCTTCGGGACCGTCGTGGGCGTCAACATCGGCAAGACCAAGGTCGTGCCCGAGGCAGAGGCGGTCGGCGACTATGTGAAGTCGACGCAGCGGCTTGCCCGGTACGCCGACTACCTGGTGGTCAACGTTTCCTCGCCGAACACGCCGGGCCTCAGGAATCTGCAGGCGGTGGATCATCTGCGCCCCCTGCTGAGCGCCGTTCGCGAGGCCGCCGACCAGGCCGTGACCGAGCGCCGCGTCCCGCTGCTGGTGAAGATCGCCCCCGATCTCGCAGACGAGGACATCGACGCCGTCGCCGACCTCGCTGTGGAGCTCGGCCTGGACGGGATCATTGCCACGAACACCACCATCGCGCGCGAGGGACTCGGTTTGACATCCGAACCTTCCCTCGTGAAGGAGGCCGGTGGCCTCTCCGGCGCGCCGCTCAAATCGCGCTCCCTGGAGGTGCTGCGTCGCCTCTACGCGCGCGTGGGCGACGACATCACGCTTGTGGGCGTCGGCGGCATCGAGAACGCCGAGGACGTCTGGCAGCGCATCCTGGCCGGCGCCACCCTGGTCCAGGGGTACAGCGCCTTCATCTACGAGGGCCCCTTCTGGAGCCGCGCGATCCACAAGGGACTCGCCGCCCGCCTGCGTACGAGCCCGTATGCCACCCTCGCCGACGCGGTCGGCGCCGACGTGAGGAAGGCCGCGGTATGAGTCCTGTGGAGCCTTTCGGCGCCCGTCTGCGCCGTGCCATGGACGAGCGCGGTCCGCTCTGCGTCGGCATCGACCCGCACGCCTCGCTGCTCACCGACTGGGGTCTGAACGACGACATCGCGGGCCTGGAGCGTTTCAGCCGTACCGTCGTCGAGGCGCTGGCCGACCGGGTCGCCGTACTGAAGCCGCAGAGCGCGTTCTTCGAGCGCTTCGGGTCGCGTGGCATCGCCGTACTGGAGAAGTCGGTCGAGGAGGCCCGGGCCGCCGGGGCGCTCGTCGTCATGGATGCCAAGCGTGGCGACATCGGCTCGACCATGGCCGCGTACGCCTCCGCCTTCCTGGAGAAGGGTTCGCCGCTGTTCTCGGACGCGCTGACCGTTTCCCCATATCTCGGCTACGGATCGCTGAAGCCTGCCGTCGAGCTCGCGCGCGAGAGCGGTGCCGGGCTGTTCGTGCTCGCGCTCACCTCCAACCCGGAGGGTGGCGAGGTGCAGCACGCGGTACGGCCCGACGACGCGGCCCGCAGGAACGTCGGCGCCACGATGCTCGCGCACCTCGCCGAGGAGAACGCGGGGGAGGCCCCCATGGGCTCCTTCGGCGCGGTCGTGGGCGCCACGCTGGGCGACCTCTCCTCGTACGACCTCGACATCAACGGGCCGCTCCTCGCGCCCGGCATCGGTGCTCAGGGTGCGACCCCGGCCGATCTTCCGGGCGTCTTTGGGGCGGCGGTGCGCCGTGTGGTCCCGAACGTGAGCCGAGGTGTTCTGCGTCACGGACCCGATGTCGGCGCGCTACGCGCGTCCGCGGAGCGGTTCGCGGAGGACATCAGGGCGGTTGCGGCGGCGGCCCAGCGCCTTCGGTGAGGTCCTCGTGGACGTCCCACGTCTGAATACATCCTCAAATCCGGAGCATTATGCCCCGAATGTCGGGTTCAATGGAGGCTGACCAGGACTTTTCCGCTGTTCTCGCTGACTCCGGCGGACTTGGCCGCTAGTCTCCGACGAGTGGGGACGGGCAAGAAGCGTTGCTCGTTGCTCCCCAGGTGAGGGGCGACTAGGTTCCTCACCGGTCCGTATCCGACAGTTCGACATCCGAGGTGACGTAGGCGTGGCTCTTCCGCCCCTTACCCCTGAACAGCGCGCAGCCGCGCTCGAAAAGGCCGCCGCGGCTCGCCGGGAGCGGGCCGAGGTCAAGAATCGACTCAAGCACTCCGGCGCCTCCCTTCACGAGGTCATCAAGCAGGGCCAGGAGAACGACGTCATCGGCAAGATGAAGGTCTCCGCCCTCCTGGAGTCCCTGCCTGGCGTGGGCAAGGTCCGCGCCAAGCAGATCATGGAGCGACTCGGGATCTCCGAGAGCCGCCGCGTGCGTGGTCTCGGCTCCAACCAGATCGCGTCTCTCGAGCGCGAGTTCGGCGGCGGTCCCGCCTGACGTTCTCGGGCACTCCTGAGAACCTGGATAATCGCTCCATGGCTGCAACATCCCGGGGGACGACCCCCGTACCCCCGGAATCACGTCCGCGGCTGACCGTGCTCTCCGGCCCCTCCGGGGTCGGCAAGAGCACGGTCGTCGCTCATATGCGCAAGGAACACCCCGAGGTCTGGCTCTCGGTGTCGGCGACGACCCGGAGACCGCGCCCCGGTGAGCGGCATGGTGTCCAGTACTTCTTCGTCAGCGACGAGGAAATGGACAAGCTGATCGCCAACGGCGAGCTGCTCGAGTGGGCCGAGTTCGCCGGCAACCGCTACGGCACCCCGCGGGGCGCCGTGATGGAACGGCTGGAGGCCGGTGAGCCCGTCCTGCTGGAGATCGACCTCCAGGGCGCGCGTCTGGTCCGCGAGTCGATGCCCGAGGCCCAGCTGGTGTTCCTGGCTCCTCCCTCCTGGGAGGAGCTGGTGCGCAGACTCACCGGGCGGGGCACCGAGCCGCCCGAGGTGATCGAGCGCCGACTGGCCGCCGCGAAGATCGAGCTGGCGGCCGAGTCGGAGTTCGACGTCACCCTGGTCAACACCTCCGTCGAGGACGTGGCGCGTGAGCTGCTAGCCTTGATGGACGTAGTGTGATCGTTTTCGATCTCATCCCATCTTTCGGAAGGTAGAGCGTGTCCTCTTCCATTGCCGCGCCCGAGGGCATCATCAACCCCCCGATCGACGAGCTCCTCGAGGCCACCGACTCGAAGTACAGCCTCGTGATCTACGCGGCCAAGCGGGCCCGTCAGATCAACGCGTACTACTCGCAGCTCGGCGAAGGTCTCCTCGAGTACGTCGGTCCGCTCGTGGACACGCACGTCCACGAGAAGCCGCTCTCGATCGCCCTGCGCGAGATCAACGCGGGTCTGCTGACGTCCGAGGCCGTTGAGGGCCCGGCGCAGTAAGTAGTGCGCAGTAAGTAATTTCTGCAGATCGCAGCAGGCTTTTCCACAGGCCCGGCAGCCCGGCTGTCGGGCCTGTGGTGTGTCATGAGTACGTACACGTTCGCAGGCGCAGGCGAGACGAACCCGGGGAGAAACGGTGGACAAGCCGAAGGTCGTACTGGGAGTCAGCGGTGGCATCGCCGCGTACAAGGCGTGTGAGCTGCTGCGCCGGCTGACCGAATCGGGACACGACGTGCGGGTCGTACCGACCGAGTCGGCGCTCCACTTCGTCGGCGCCGCGACCTGGTCCGCACTCTCCGGGCACCCTGTCTCGACCGAGGTCTGGTCCGATGTGCACGAGGTCCCGCACGTCCGCATCGGCCAGGAGGCCGACCTGGTGGTCGTGGCGCCCGCCACCGCGGACATGCTGGCGAAGGCGGCACACGGCCTGGCCGACGACCTGCTGACCAACACCCTGCTCACCGCCCGCTGCCCCGTCGTCTTCGCCCCCGCCATGCACACCGAGATGTGGGAGCACCCGGCCACGCAAGAGAACGTGGCGACACTGCGCCGCCGCGGTGCCGTCGTCATCGAGCCCGCCGTCGGCCGTCTGACGGGCGTGGACACGGGCAAGGGCCGGCTGCCGGAGCCCGGCGAGATCTTCGAGATCTGTCGCCGGGTGCTGGCACGCGGGGCCGTCGTTCCCGATCTGGCGGGTCGCCATGTCGTGGTCAGCGCAGGTGGGACGCGCGAGCCGCTCGACCCGGTCCGTTTCCTCGGCAACCGTTCCTCAGGCAAGCAGGGGTACGCCCTCGCGCGCACCGCCGCGGCCCGGGGTGCCCGGGTCACGCTGATCGCCGCGAACACCGGGATGCCGGACCCGGCGGGCGTGGACGTCGTGCCGGTCGAGACGGCCGTCCAGCTGCGCGAAGCGGTGCTGAAGGCCGCCGCGGACGCCGACGCGGTGGTGATGGCGGCAGCCGTCGCGGACTTCCGGCCCGCGACGTACGCGGCCGGAAAGATCAAGAAGAAGGACGGCCAGGACCCGGATCCGATCACTCTGATCCGTAATCCCGACATCCTCGCCGAGATATCCGCCGAGCGTGCCCGCTCCGGCCAGGTGATCGTCGGCTTCGCCGCCGAGACGGACGACGTCCTGGCCAACGGGCGGACGAAGCTGGAGCGCAAGGGGTGCGATCTCCTCGTCGTGAACGAGGTGGGGGAGCGCAAGACCTTCGGTTCCGAGGAGAACGAAGCGGTCGTGCTCGGCGCCGACGGCGGCGAGACCCCCGTGCCGTACGGGCCCAAGGAAGCTCTGGCCGAGACGGTGTGGGATCTTGTGGCGCGACGCCTGGAGTGAATGCCCCGTCTTCCCGGAGTGCGTTGCGGAACACGTTCCGGACTGAATGCCTGATTCGTTCCGTCGAAAGTGGTCCATCGGGCTTCCAAAACCGGCGAATTCGGGCCTGGGAGCCTGGCGAAGACCTGGCGTCGTTGGGCAGAATGCCCGTGCCGCAGGTCACAGGTCTTCCGAGTCGCGAGACGGGGTGGACCCGCGGTCCAGCGTGACCGATAAACTGACCCCCGGACGACAGCGGGCGCAGCCCCCGATCCGTCCACCAATGATCAGCCAGCAGCCGCTGCAACCCCAGGGAGCGTTGTGTCCCGTCGTCTGTTCACCTCGGAGTCTGTGACCGAGGGTCACCCCGACAAGATCGCTGACCAGATCAGCGACACCATTCTCGACGCGCTTCTGCGCGAGGACCCGAAGTCCCGGGTCGCTGTCGAGACGCTGATCACGACCGGCCTCGTGCACGTGGCGGGCGAGGTCACGACCAAGGCGTACGCGCCGATCGCGCAGCTGGTGCGCGACAAGATCCTCGAGATCGGTTACGACTCCTCGAAGAAGGGCTTCGACGGAGCCTCCTGCGGCGTGTCGGTGTCGATCGGCGCGCAGTCCCCGGACATCGCGCAGGGCGTCGACACGGCGTACGAGACGCGTGTCGAGGGCGACGAGGACGAGCTGGACAAGCAGGGCGCGGGCGACCAGGGCCTGATGTTCGGTTACGCGACCGACGAGACGCCCGAGTTGATGCCGCTGCCGATCCACCTGGCGCACCGCCTGTCCAAGCGGCTCTCGGAAGTCCGCAAGAACGGGACGATCCCCTACCTGCGCCCCGACGGCAAGACGCAGGTCACCATCGAGTACGACGGCGACAAGGCCGTCCGCCTCGACACCGTGGTCGTCTCCTCGCAGCACGCCCAGGACATCGACCTGGACTCGCTCCTGGCCCCCGACATCCGCGAGTTCGTGGTCGAGCCGGAGCTCAAGGCCCTCCTCGACGACGGCATCAAGCTGGAGACCGAGGGCTACCGCCTGCTGGTGAACCCCACCGGCCGCTTCGAGATCGGCGGCCCGATGGGCGACGCCGGCCTCACCGGCCGCAAGATCATCATCGACACGTACGGCGGCATGGCCCGCCACGGCGGCGGCGCCTTCTCCGGCAAGGACCCGTCCAAGGTTGACCGCTCGGCGGCGTACGCGATGCGCTGGGTCGCCAAGAACGTCGTCGCCGCAGGCCTCGCCACCCGCTGCGAGGTCCAGGTCGCCTACGCCATCGGCAAGGCCGAGCCCGTCGGCCTCTTCGTCGAGACCTTCGGCACCGCCAAGATCGACGCCGAGAAGATCGAAAAGGCGATCAGCGAGGTCTTCGACCTCCGCCCCGCCGCGATCATCCGTGACCTCGACCTGTTGCGCCCGATCTACGCCCAGACCGCGGCGTACGGTCACTTCGGGCGTGCGCTGGACGACTTCACGTGGGAGAAGACGGACCGGGTGGAGGCGCTGCGGAGGGCAGCTGGCCTGTAGTTCCCGGCTCCTGCCGTAGTTTCCGGCTCTTTCCGAGGCCCGGTGTCCCTGAGGGGCGCCGGGCCTCGGTGCGTCAGACCGGCTCGGCTCGCTGTCAGTGCCGTCTGGTACCAATGCTGGTGTGAGCAGCGAGAACGGGCAGGGCGACGGGGCGGGGGGTGTGCCGCCCGAGCAGCTTGCGCTTATTCGGGAGAGTGTGCGGAAGGCCAAGGCACCGCGGGCCAAGCCGCGAACCTGGCGGGGGGCCGCGGTCGCCAAAGAGTTGCCCGTTGCTCGTGTGCTCGTCGACAAGGGCGTGCTGCATCTTGACCGGTACTTCGACTATGCCGTTCCGGAGGAGTTGGACGCCGAGGCCCAGCCCGGGGTGCGGGTGCGGGTGCGGTTCGGGGCCGGGCGGCATCGGGTGCGGGAAGGGCGGCGTGAGGGTGGGGGGCTGATCGACGGGTTTCTCATCGAGCGGCTTGCCGAGTCCGATTACTCGGGGCCGCTTGCCGCGCTGGCCCAAGTCGTCTCGCCCGAGCCCGTGTTGAGTGAGGAGCTGCTGGGGCTCGCGCGGGCCGTGGCCGATCGGTATGCGGGAAGTCTGGCCGATGTGCTGCAACTGGCCGTGCCGCCGCGGAACGCGCGGGCGGAAAGCAAGCCGTCGCCGGCGCCGCTGCCGTTGCCCGAGACACCTGACGTCGGGTCATGGGCGCGGTACGGGCGCGGGGAGGCCTTCGTCCGCTCGCTCGCGACGGGCGGAGCACCGCGAGCCGTGTGGAACGCGCTGCCCGGGCCCGAGTGGGCCGACGAACTCGCGCGGGCCGTCGGGGCGACGCTCGCTTCAGGGCGCGGCGCGCTGGTCGTCGTGCCGGACGGGCGGGCCGTCGCCCGGCTGGACGCCGCGTTGACCTCGCTGCTGGGGGAGGGGCGGCATGCGGTGCTGACGGCCGAGGCCGGGCCCGAGAAGCGGTATCGGCAGTGGCTCGCGGTGCGGCGGGGATCCGTACGGGCTGTGGTGGGGACCCGGGCCGCCATGTTCGCGCCCGTACGGGATCTGGGGCTCGTGGCCATCTGGGACGACGGGGACGACAGCCACAGCGAGCCGCACGCGCCGCAGCCGCATGCCCGGGAAGTGCTGCTGCTGCGGGCCGCCCACGACAAGTGCGCTTTTCTGCTGGGGAGTTGGAGCTGCACCGTCGAGGCCGCGCAGCTCGTCGAGAGCGGCTGGGCGGCACCGCTCGTCGCCGAGCGCGAGCAGGTGCGGGCGACGGCGCCCCTCGTACGGACCGTGAGTGACGGGGACCTCGCGCGGGACGAGGCGGCCAGGGCGGCGCGGCTGCCCACGCTCGCCTGGCAGGCCGTACGGGAAGGGCTGCGGATCGGCCCCGTACTGGTGCAGGTGCCCCGGCGTGGCTACGTACCCCGGATGGCGTGTGCGCAGTGCAGGGCGCCCGCGCGGTGCCGGCACTGCGCGGGGCCTTTGGAGGGCCAGGACGCCGGGGGCCTGAGATGTGGGTGGTGCGGACGCGGCGAGGAGGCCTGGCACTGTCCCGAATGTGGTGGGTTCCGGCTGCGGGCGCAGGTCGTGGGGGCGCGGCGGACCGCCGAGGAGCTGGGACGCGCGTTTCCCGCCGTGCCCGTGCGGACCTCGGGGCGTGAGCAGGTGCTGGACACGGTGCCGGAGGCACCCGCGCTCGTCGTGAGCACGCCGGGAGCGGAGCCCGTCGCCGAGGGTGGTTACGCGGCGGCGCTGCTGCTCGACGGCTGGGCGATGCTGGGGCGGCCCGATCTGCGGGCGGGCGAGGACGCTCTGCGGCGGTGGATCGGGGCGGCTTCGCTGGTACGAGCGCAGGAGGCCGGCGGAAAAGTGGTGGTCGTCGCCGAGCCGACGCTGCGGCCCGTGCAGGCGCTGGTGCGCTGGGATCCCGTCGGGCATGCGGTTCGTGAGCTGTCCGAGCGGGCCGAGTTGGGGTTCCCGCCCGTGTCGCGGATGGCTGCCGTGTCCGGAACGCCGGAGGCACTCGTCGGGTTCCTGGCCGCGGTCGAACTGCCCGGCGACGCCGAGGTGTTGGGGCCGGTGCCGTTGCCCGTCACGGAGGCGGGGCGACCTCGGCGTACGGGGGCGCCGCCGGTCGGGGAGCGCTGGGAGCGGGCGTTGATCCGGGTGCCGCCGGGCAGCGGGGCGGCGCTGGCTTCCGCGCTGAAGTTCGCGCAGGCGGCTCGGATGGCTCAAGGGGGGAGTGACGTCGTACGGGTTCGGATTGATCCGCCGGACATCGGGTGAGCGGGTGGCAGGGGAGCCGATGCTCGTCCGCCTGCCTGCGCGTATCTGCCTGCGGACGCGCGTCTGCCTCCCGATGGTCGTCGGGAGGCAGACGGAGGGGGCGTTGCCGGGTATCAGCCGCCGGGTGTCAGCCGCTGCGCGGGCTCGGGAAGGCGCTTGGCCGCGCCTCGTCGCGGAGGGCGGGGCTGCCGGCCGTCGGCTGGGTGGGCAGCGGTGTGGAGCGGGCCGCGGGGACTGTGGGCATGCCGGCGTTGACGGGGACCGTGCGGGAGCCCGAAGGTTCCGTGGCACGCTCGGCCTCGGCGGCGGCCTGGGCAGCGGCGCGGCGTGCGCCGTAACGGCGGTGCACCGCCTGTTTGGTGACTCCGAGTGCGGAGCCCACCGCGTCCCACGAGAAACCCAGTGAGCGATCGAAGTCCACGGCGGCCGTGACCAGTGTCTCGACACTGTCCCGCAGCTCCTGGGCGAGGCGGACGGTCGGGGCGGGGGCGCGTCCGTAGACGACGAAGCCTGTGGACGGGCCGGAGCGGCGCGGGCGGTAGACGTTGCCCAACTGGGCGGTGAGCGTGCGCAGTGCGTCCACCTGCCGGCGGACCCGCTCGATGTCCCGCACCAGCAAGTGCAGGCTGGCCCGAGCCTGGGCGTCGTGGGTTGCGTGGTCGGCCATGAACAAGCCTCTCGAACCGGCGTTGAAAAGGATCGGGCCGCTGGTGCGGCCCATTGTGGTCAACTCTTTCTTGACCAACGCGTGTGCGCTCCGCTGGTCACGGTGTGGGGGCGTGTGGGCATTTGCGTGCGCTCCTGGGGGTGCGCTGTCGGCTCGGCGTCGGCGAGGGCCCTGTGACCTGCCGCCCTCCAATTGCCGGTCGGTCTAAATTGCGTTGCGTGGCGGTTCCCGAGCGTTCTAGCGTCAGGGATGACTTCTCACCTTCACGCGCTCTGCTTCGATGCGAACGACCCGCCCCGTCTCGCGCGCTTCTGGGCCGGCTTCCTGGGCTGGGAGATATCCGATGACCTCTCCGAGGGCATCGTGCTTCTGCCGAGCGATGACACCGGGTTCCGGATGCGTTTTCTTCCGAGCCAGGCGAAGAAGACCGGCCAGAACCAGCTGCACTTCGATCTGACGAGTACATCCCTTGATGACCAGCAGAAGACGGTGGCGAGGGCGCTTGAGCTGGGCGCCCGGCACATCGACGTCGGTCAACGCCCGGAAGAGGGGCATGTGGTGCTCGCCGACCCCGAAGGCAATGAGTTCTGCGTCAGCGAGCCGGGCAACAACTTCCTCGCCGACTGCGGATTCATCGGAGCGCTCGCGTGCGACGGTTCGCAGGACGTCGGGTACTTCTGGAGCCGGGCGCTGGGCTGGCCGTTGGTCTGGGACCAAGACCAGGAGACCGCGATCCGCTCTCCGCACGGTGGCCCGAAGGTCACATGGGGCGGTCCGCCGCTGATGCCGAAGACGGGGAAGGAGCGGCTGCATTTCGACCTCGCCCTACCGGCCGGTGGTGATCAGCAGGCGGAGGTCGACCGTCTCATCTCCCTCGGGGCGACTCGCGTCGACATCGGCCAGGGCGACGTTCCCTGGGTGGTGATGGCCGATCCCGATGGCCATGAGTTCTGTGTGCTGAGTCCCCGATGACCGGCGTTCGCGACACTGGATCCATGCAGGCGACGACGGTGCTGGTCGAGGGCGAGAGCGACCGGGTGGCGGTCGAGACGCTGGCCGGTCGTGTTGGCCATGATCTGACAGCCCAGCGGGTGACGGTCGTGCCGATGGGAGGCGCGACCAGCATCGTCCACTTCCTCGACCGCTACGGACCGGACGGCGCAGGCCACCGGTTGCTCGGCCTGTGTGACGCGGGGGAGTCGGGCGGCGTCGCCACCGCGCTCGCCCGGGCGGGCATCGGGTCCGGTTCGCTGGACGAACTCGGGTTCCACGTCTGTCACGCCGACCTGGAGGACGAACTCATCCGCTGCCTCGGGGCCGACGCCGTGCTCGACGTCATCGAGGCTCAGGGCCAGCTCGCCTCGTTCCGGATCCTCCAACGCCAGCCGGCACAGCGAGAGCGGCCGATAACGGCGCAGTTGCGCCGGTTCTTCGGGGGACGCAGCGGTCACAAGGTCCGATACGCGCGGCTGCTCGTGGACGCGTTGCCGGCCGGGCAGGCGCCCCCGCCGCTCGCCCGGCTCGTCGCATCCTTCTGACGTGATCGACGGCCGCGTAGCCCTTGCTGTCGTCGGCGGCATTCCCGCCGCGGTCGTGGGATCTTTCGCGTCCTGCCGCCATAGACTTGTGCGTTGCCCGCGTCCAACCCTCGCCCGAGAGGCCCGAACCACCCCATGAAGCTCGTCTTCGCCGGTACACCCGAGGTCGCCGTTCCCGCTCTGGATGCCCTGATCGCCTCCGGGCGGCATGAGGTGGCCGCCGTCGTCACCCGGCCCGACGCACCGGCCGGGCGCGGGCGGAGGCTGGTCGCGAGTCCGGTCGCCGAGCGGGCCGAGGAAGCCGGGATCGAGGTGCTGAAGCCCGTGAAGCCGCGGGACCCGGAGTTCCTCGAGCGGCTGCGGGAGATCGGGCCCGACTGCTGCCCGGTCGTCGCGTACGGGGCGTTGCTGCCCCGGGTCGCGCTCGACATCCCCGCCCACGGCTGGGTCAACCTGCACTTCTCGTTGCTGCCCGCCTGGCGCGGGGCGGCGCCCGTGCAGCACGCGGTGATGGCGGGGGACGAGATCACGGGTGCGTCCACGTTCCTGATCGAGGAGGGGCTCGACTCCGGGCCCGTGTACGGGACCGTCACCGAAGAGGTGCGGCCCACCGACACCAGCGGGGATCTGCTGACGCGGCTCGCCTTCGCGGGTGCCGGGCTGCTCGTCGCGACGATGGACGGGATCGCGGACGGCACGCTCAAGGCCGTACCGCAGCCGGCGGAGGGCGTCACGATCGCCCCGAAGATCACTGTCGAGGATGCGGAGATCGACTGGTCCGCGCCCGCGTTGCGCGTCGACCGGGTGGTGCGGGGATGCACCCCGGCGCCCGGTGCCTGGACCGTCTTCCGCGGCGAGCGGCTCAAGCTCATCCAGGTCGCGCTCGTGCCCGAGCGCACGGACCTCGCCCCGGGCGAGCTGTCCGTCGCCAAGAACAACGTGTACGTCGGCACCGGCTCGCACGCCGTCGAACTTCTGTGGGTCCAGGCCCAGGGCAAGAAGCCGATGCGCGCGGCGGACTGGGCACGCGGGGCACGGATCGCCTCCGACGAGCGGGTCGGGGTCTAGCAAGGAGCTCAGAAGGGGCGACGTACGCTGGACTGGTATCCCTTCCAAGATCCGGAGCACCTTTTACGTGAACGAGCAGGACCGTCGTCGTCGCCCGCAGGGCAAGCCTCACCGCCGTCCGAAGAAGGACCCCGTGCGGATGCTCGCCTTCGAGGCCTTGCGGGCCGTGGACGAGCGGGACGCGTACGCCAATCTCGTCCTGCCACCGCTGCTGCGGAAGGCGCGGGAAAAGGGGGACTTCGACGGGCGGGACGCAGCGCTGGCAACGGAGTTGGTGTACGGGACGCTGCGCCGGCAGGGGACGTACGACGCTGTCATCGCGGCCTGTGTGGACCGGCCGCTCAGTGAGGTCGACCCTCCCGTGCTCGATGTGCTGAGCCTCGGTGTGCATCAGTTGCTCGGTACGCGCATTCCCAGCCATGCCGCCGTGTCCGCCTCCGTCGAGCTCGCCAGGGTCGTACTCGGTGACGGGCGGGCCAAGTTCGTCAACGCCGTTCTGCGGAAGGTCGCGCAGCACGACCTCGACGGGTGGCTGGAGCGGGTGGCACCGCCGTACGACGACGACCCCGAGGACCATCTCGCCGTCGTGCACTCGCACCCCCGGTGGATCGTCTCCGCGCTGTGGGACTCCCTCGGAGGCGGGCGCGACGGGATCGAGGACCTCCTCGCTGCCGACAACGAGCGGCCCGAGGTGACCCTCGTCGCCCGGCCCGGACGCGCCACGGCCGGGGAACTTCGCGACGCACTCGATGACGAGGCCGCGTTGCCCGGGCGCTGGTCGCCGTACGCCGTGCGGCTCTCCGAGGGCGGCGAACCGGGCGCCATCGAAGCCGTACGGGAGGGCCGGGCCGGCGTCCAGGACGAGGGCAGCCAACTCGTGGCGCTCGCCCTTGCCAACACGCCCCTCGACGGGCCCGACAAGGCGTGGCTCGACGGCTGCGCGGGGCCGGGCGGCAAGGCGGCGCTGCTCGCCGGGCTCGCCGCCGAGCGCGGGGCCGTACTGCTCGCCGCCGAGAAGCAGCCGCACCGGGCCGGGCTCGTGGCCAGGGCGCTCGCCGGGAACCCGGGGCCGTACCAGGTCATCGCCGCCGACGGTACGCGTCCGCCGTGGCGGCCCGGCTCCTTCGACCGGGTCCTGATGGACGTACCGTGCACGGGACTCGGCGCCCTGCGCCGCCGCCCCGAGGCCCGCTGGCGGCGCCGCCCCGACGACCTGGACGCCTTCGCTCCGCTCCAGCGCGGGCTGCTGCGCACGGCGCTCGCGTCGGTACGGGTCGGCGGGGTCGTCGCTTACGTCACCTGTTCGCCGCACCTCGCCGAGACCCGCGCGGTCGTCGACGACGCCCTCAAGCAGTACGACGGCTCCGCCGAACTGCTCGACGCCCGGCCGCAGTTGCCCGGCGTACCGGCGCTGGGCGACGGCCCCGACGTACAGCTGTGGCCGCATCTGCACGGGACGGACGCGATGTATCTGGCGCTGATCCGCCGGACCGGCTGACGAAATGCCGTGGCGCTGATGCCGTGATGCTGGTGAAGCTGCCGGTTTCTGGTTCGGGACGTACGTTGCCTTTATGACGTGGCGTAAGAATGTCAACGCGACCCTGAGACGACTCACCGGCTACGAAATCCGCCGTCCGAGGCCGGTGAAGTCCTCAGCGATGTCCGAATCGATGTCCCCACAGACTTCTCCGCGGAATTCTCCGAGGACTTCCCCTCAAAGGCAGGAGGCGGCTCCTGGGCCCACATTCCCCGCCGACTACGACGACACGGCCAAGGACATCATCCGGGCCGTTTCTCCCTACACGATGACCTCGCCCGAACGGCTCAATGCCCTGATTCTGGCCACCCGTTACGTCAGTCGGCACAACATCGCCGGCGACATCGTCGAGTGCGGAGTGTGGCGGGGCGGCAGTATGCAGGCGGCCGCCCGCACCCTGCTGAGCCTGCATGACACCGGGCGGCACCTGTACCTCTTCGATACGTTCGAGGGAATGCCGGCGCCGACCGACAAGGACCTTCGCCGGGACGGTGAATTCGCCGGCGATCTGCTCGCCAGACAGGACAGGAGCCGCCCCATCTGGGCGGTCGCCACGCTGGAGGACGTCAAAGAGGGCTTCGAAAGGATTCCGTACCCCGCGGATCGCGTGCATTTCGTCCAGGGGCTTGTGGAGGACACCATTCCCGCAGCGGCCCCCGGGCGGATTTCGATCCTGCGGCTCGACACCGACTGGTACGCGTCGACGCGCCATGAACTCGAGTATCTCTACCCGCGGTTGGTCAGCGGCGGCGTTCTCCTCATCGACGACTACGGCTGGTGGCAGGGGTCGAAATGCGCGGTGGACGAATTCATGGAGAAGACCGGCGCCCGGCTCCTCCTGCTCCGTATGGATGAGGGCCGTATCGCGGTCAAGCCATAGGGCCGGCAGACGGGGCCCGACAGGAGGGGCTCTACTCCGACGGGCCGCCCGGCCGCGACGCCGGTTCCGTGGTGGTGCCCTCGACCGCCGTCGGCGGGGGCGCCCCGCTGTCCTCCCGGGCCAGTCGGTGCGGCCACCACACCTTCGGGCCGACGTCCAGGAACAGGGACGTGACCAGGATCGAGCGGACGATGAACGTGTCGAGGAGGACGCCGAGGGCCACGGCGAAGCCGATCTCCGCGAAGGCCACCATGGGGAGCGTGCCGAGGGCGGCGAAGGTGCCGGCCAGGACCAGGCCCGCCGAGGTGATGACGGCGCCGGTCGCGGCCAGGCCCGTCACCACGCCGGGGCGGGTGCCCTGACGACCCGCCTCCTCGCGGATGCGGGTCGTCAGGAAGATGTTGTAGTCGATGCCCAGCGCCACCAGGAACACAAAGACGAAGAGCGGGAAGTCCGTCGCCTCGCCCGCGTAGTCGAAGAGGTACCGGAACGCGAGCGCACTGATCCCCAGTGCGGCGGCGAACGACAGCACCACCGTGCCGATCAGCAGGAGCGGCGCGATCAGTGCGCGCAGCAGCGCACCGAGGATCAGCAGCACGACCACGAGCACCAGCGGGATGATCAGTATGTTGTCGTGGGTCGTCGCCCTGTCCATGTCCAGCAGAGCCGCCGTACCGCCGCCCACCTGCGCGTCCGCGTCGGGCACCGCGTGCACGGCGTCCCGTACTCGCTCCACCGTCTCCTTCGCGGCCTCGCTGTCCGCGGGCGCGGTCATCGTGGCCTCGAAGAGGACCCTGCCCTCGAACTCCGGCTTCGCGCCGGGTGGCAGGCCCAGGGACTCCGGTACGACACCGGACGTACCGGCGACCGCCTGGCCCACCTCTTCGGCCTGCGCCTGGTTGCTGATGACCACCAGCGGATCGCCGCTGCCTGCCGGGAAGTAGCGCGCGGACACCTCCTGGCCGACGATCGAGTCGGGTTTGTCGGTGAAGGCGTCGGCGTTGCTGAGCCCCTCTGCTCGCATCTGGAGCAGGCCGAGCGACAGCAGCGCGAGCGCCGCCGCCGTGACGCCCCAGATCATGCGCGGGCGGCGGGCGATACGGCGGCCCATGCGGGCCCAGAGGCCGCGTTCGGTCGGGTCGGGCGCGCCGAAGTGCGGGATCACCGGCCAGAAGACCCAGCGGCCGAAGATCACGAGCAGGGCGGGGAACAGGGTCAGCATCGCGAGCAGCGCCACCGCGACGCCGATGGCGGCGACCGGGCCGAGGCCCCTCGTCGAGTTCATCTCGGCGGCGAGCAGGACCAGCATGCTCAGGACGACCGTGGCGCCGGACGCGATCACCGCCGGACCCGCCCGGTGCAGGGCCAGCGCCATGGCCTCGTGGCGGTCCTCGTGGCGACGCAGCTCCTCCCGGTAGCGGGCGACCAGGAGCAGGGCGTAGTCAGTCCCGGCGCCGAACACCAGGACCGTGAGGATGCCCGCGCTCTGGCCGTTGACGGTCAGACCCGCGTTCTCCGCCAGGAAGTAGATCAGCGCCTGCGAGGTGAACAGCGCGACGATCACTCCGAGCAGCGGGACGAGGAGCAGCGTCGGGCTGCGATAGGTGAGCAGCAGCATCACGATGACGACGACCATCGCCGAGAACAGCAGCGTCGAGTCGATGCCCTCGAAGGCCTCGGAGAAGTCCGCGGACGTACCGCCCGGGCCCGTGATGTGCACGGCAAGGCCGTCGCCGCCCTCGCCGACGTCCGCACGGATCGAGTCGACCGCGGGCGCGATCCGCTCCCAGCCCTTCTCGTCCATCGTGATCGGCACGAAGACCTGGGCCGCCCGCGGATCGGCGTCCCGGTCGAACGTCGGGCCCCGCGTCTCCGCCCCGCGGATGCCGTGGTCGCGCAGCGCCTTGAGTTGGCGTACGTCCTCGGAGATCTGCGCCCGGTCCTGTGCCGTGAGGCCACTCTCCCGGGCGTACACGACGATCGCGGGGATCTGCTCCGGCCTGAAGTCCTCGGAGGCCTCCAGGACTTGGGTCGACTCCGCGGATCCTGGCAGCCAGGACGCCGCGTCATTGTCCTGGGCGTCGGTGAGTTTCTGCGCGAACGGCGCCGCGAGGAGCAGCACCACTACCCACAGCGCCACCACCAGCCACTTGGCCCGCGGCCCGCAGACCAGGTGCGCGATGCCTCGCTTCGGCCGGTCTCGTACGTCCTTCTGCCGGTCTCGTACGTCCGTCATGGCCACCCCCGTAGCCGTACGTGGAGCCCGTGGGCGGCCCAGAATGGCACGCCGTCATGGGATGCCGCATGCGCAGAAGGGACTAGATCCGGACCGAGGCGAACAACCCCTCGAGGGCATGGCACGCTTAGAGCATGGCCGTGCAGATCAACCCCAGCATTTTGTCCGCCGACTTCGCTCGCCTCGCCGAGGAGGCCAAGGCGGTCGAGGGGGCCGACTGGCTCCATGTGGATGTGATGGACAACCATTTCGTCCCGAACCTCACGCTCGGTGTGCCGGTCGTAGAGTCCCTGGCGCGCGCTACGGACACGCCGCTGGACTGCCATCTGATGATCGAGGACGCCGATCGCTGGGCGCCTCAGTACGTAGAAGCGGGTGCCGGTTCCGTCACCTTTCATGTGGAGGCCGCCGCCGCTCCGGTGCGGCTCGCCCGCGAGATCCGGGCCAAGGGCGCCCGCGCCTCCATGGCCCTCAAGCCGGCGACGCCGATCGAGCCGTACGAGGATCTCCTCGCCGAACTCGACATGCTGCTGATCATGACCGTCGAGCCGGGCTTCGGAGGCCAGGCCTTTCTCGACATCATGCTCCCGAAGATCCGCCGGACCCGCGAGTTGATCTCCAAGCACGGTCTCGAGCTCTGGCTCCAGGTCGACGGCGGAGTCTCGGCCGAGACGATCGAACGCTGCGCCGAGGCCGGAGCCGACGTCTTCGTGGCGGGTTCGGCGGTGTACGGCGCTTCGGACCCCGCAGAGGCGGTACGTGCATTGCGCAGCCAGGCGGAGGCGGTGATGGCCCGGGCGGCCTGGGCGTGCGGCCACTGAGCCACCGCCAGGCCAAGGGAACGTGAACGCCGCCCATCAGGGCTGATCAAGGACGCCGGATCTGCGAGGATGAACGGCGAATCCAGAGTGTGAACAGCAGTGAGGAGATCGCCGTGTCGGGTATGTCGGCGGGCCGGTCAGCCATGCGGATGGGACCCGCTGAGCTGGTGCAGGCGGCGGCCATGGCCCGCCGCTTTTACCTCGAGGGCAAGTCCAAGATCCAGATCGCCGAGGAGTTCGGCGTCAGCCGCTTCAAGGTGGCCCGGGTCCTGGAGACCGCTCTCGAACGGGATCTGGTGAGGATCGAGATCCGTGTCCCCGCAGAGTTGGACGCGGAGCGCTCCGACGCGCTGCGCGCCCGCTACGGACTCAGGCACGCCGTCGTGGTGGAGTCCCCGGCCGACGCCGAGGAGTCGCCCGACCCGGAGAACCTCGGCGAAGTGGCCGCCGACCTGCTCGGCGAGCTGGTCACCGAGGGTGATGTGCTCGGCCTCGCATGGGGCCGGTCGACCATCCACATGGCGGCGGCCCTCGACCGGCTGCCGCCGTGCACGGTGGTGCAGTTGACGGGTGTGTACGACGCCGGGACGGCCGAGCGCGGCTCGGTCGAGGCCGTACGCCGGGCCGCCCAGGTCTCGGGTGGCGACGCCCACCCCATCTACGCGCCGATGCTGCTGCCGGACGTGGCCACCGCCGCCGCGCTGCGCAACCAGACGGGGATCGCCCGCGCCTTCGAGTACTTCGACAAGGTGACGGTCGCCTGTGTGTCGATCGGTTCCTGGGAGGCGGGCATCTCCACGGTGCACGACATGCTCACCGACGAGGAACGCTCGCACTACGCCTCGCTCGGTGTCGCCGCCGAGATGTCCGCTCACCTCTTCGACACCCAGGGCCGTCGCGTGGGCCGGGACCTGGGGGAGCGGTGCATCACGGTCGAGGCCGACCGGCTGCGGCGTATCCCCGAAGTCGTCGCGATCGCGGGCGGGCAGCGCAAGGCGGCCGCCATCGACGCGGTGCTCCGCTCCGGCCTGGTCACCAGCCTGGTGACCGACACATCGGCCGCGGACTATCTGATGACGACGGGGCCCGCGCCGCGTCCGGCCCTGAACCGGGCCGATCCCGACGGGCCCTGATCCGTCGTCAGCGGCCCGTCAGCGCTCGACCGCTGACGGGCCGCTCTCTTTCCCCGTACGACCCCGTACGAGTTTCCCCTTACGAGTCTTGACGAGTGACGAGTCCTTCGAGGCAGGGCGGTACCGAGATGACGGACGACGTGGCGGACCGCCTCGTGGTCACGCTGGACCTCGCCGGGGTCGCGGACAAGGCGGGCTTCATGGAGCGCTGCGTACGCGCCCTGGAGCTGCCCGACTGGTTCGGCCGCAACTGGGACGCGCTGGCCGACAGCCTCACCGACCGCTCCGTCTGGCCCACGGGCGCCGCCGAGCGCGGCTTGCTGATCGTCGTCACGGGCTGGCGTACGTACGCCAAGGCGCGGCCGGAGGAATGGGAGATCGCGGAGGATGTGTTCGCGGAGGCCGCGGACCGGCTGACGGGGCTTTCGGTGCTGCTCGTGTTGGGAGGATCCCACCAGAGGCCCTCTGACCAGCCTGGATGATCGGCCCGGGCAGGCCGCAACCACCGTCATGGGACAATGAGGTACGTGCTCTTCCCTCGCGCTGATCTGCTCGGGGGCCACTTCTGATCGACTGGGATGTGCAGCACGTGCGTTTCCTCAATGACATCCAGCCCGCATACGACCTGACGTACGACGACGTCTTCATGGTGCCGAACCGTTCCGCGGTCGGCTCGCGGCAGGACGTCGATCTGTCGTCGCCGGACGGCACCGGCACCACGATTCCGCTGGTGGTCGCCAACATGACGGCGATCGCGGGCCGCCGGATGACCGAGACCGTGGCCCGTCGCGGTGGGCTCGTCGTCATTCCGCAGGACATCCCGATCGACGTGGTCACCGAGGTCGTCTCCTGGGTCAAGGGCCGTCACCTCGTCCTGGACACCCCGATCGTGCTGGACCCGCACCAGACCGTCGCCGACGCGCTGGCGCTGCTGCCGAAGCGGGCGCACAACGCCGGCGTCGTGGTGGACGAGGCCGGCAGGCCGGTCGGTGTGGTCACCGACGCCGACCTGGGCGGGGTCGACCGCTTCACGCAGCTGTCCGAGGTCATGTCCCGGGACCTGCTGCTGCTCGACGCGGACATCGACCCGCGCGACGCGTTCAACAAGCTCGACGGTGCCAACCGCCGCTACGCGCCCGCCGTCGACAGGGACGGCAAGCTCGCCGGCATCCTGACCCGCAAGGGTGCCCTGCGCGCCACGCTCTACACGCCGGCCACCGACGCCAACGGCAAGCTGCGCATCGCTGCCGCCCTCGGCATCAACGGCGATGTCGCGGGCAAGGCCAAGCAGCTCCTCGCCGCGGGCATCGACACACTCGTCGTGGACACCGCGCACGGCCACCAGGAGTCGATGATCGCCGCGGTCAAGGCCGTCCGCGGCCTCGACCCGCAGGTACCGATCGTCGCGGGCAACATTGTCGCCGCCGAGGGCGTACGGGATCTGATCGAGGCCGGCGCCGACATCATCAAGGTGGGCGTGGGCCCCGGCGCCATGTGCACCACCCGCATGATGACCGGGGTCGGCCGCCCGCAGTTCTCGGCCGTCCTGGAATGCGCCGCCGAGGCGAAGAAGTACGGCAAGCACGTGTGGGCCGACGGCGGCGTCCGCCATCCGCGCGACGTCGCCATGGCACTGGCCGCGGGCGCGTCGAACGTCATGGTCGGCTCCTGGTTCGCCGGTACGTACGAGTCGCCGGGCGACCTCCAGCACGACGCCAACGGCCGCCCCTACAAGGAGTCGTTCGGCATGGCGTCCGCGCGCGCGGTGCGCAACCGTACGTCGGAGGAGTCGGCGTACGACCGGGCCCGCAAGAGCCTGTTCGAGGAGGGCATCTCGACCTCCCGTATGTTCCTCGACCCGACCCGGCCGGGCGTCGAGGACCTGATCGATTCGATCATTGCGGGCGTCCGCTCCTCCTGCACCTACGCCGGCGCGGGCTCCCTGGAGGAGTTCGCCGAGAAGGCCGTCGTCGGCATCCAGAGCGCCGCGGGCTACGCGGAGGGCAAGCCGCTGCATGCCAGCTGGAGCTGACACGGGTTCCTTCTGTACGTACGGCCGACCTGCACGGCCCCTGTTGTCCCGTCACCGGGAGAGCAGGGGCCGTTGGCGGCAGGCCCTCTTGACGTCAAGATAGCTTGACGGGAGGCTGAGGGCATGACGACACCGCAGAGCATCGAGCCCCAGTACACGCTGCTGACCGCCGTGGCCCGTCTCGACGAGCTGCGGGTCCGGGAGTCTATGGCCGGGGCCGGAAGCGACGAGGAAGCCCTCGACCGCGCCGAGCTCCTCGAACTGCTCGCGCTCAGCGAGGTGGTGGCCCGCAAGGCCGCGTACGGCCGTCAGCTCACCGTCCGCGCGGCCCGCGAGTCGGGCGCCTCCTGGTCGCAGATCGGGGCCGCCCTGGGCACCAGCAAGCAGGCCGCCTGGGAGGCGCACAACCGTTGGATCGACGACCAGGTGGCGGCACACGGGCGGCCCGGACAGATGGGCTTCGACGAGGACGACGTGGCCGAGGCGCGGGCGATCGCGGGGGAGCCGGAGGGATCCTGAGCGCAGGCCGGACGGGCTCCGAGTGGAGGCCGTACGAGGCCTTCGTCGGCTGCCGGCGAGGGCTTGCGCAACGGCCGAAAAGCCCCGCGCAACGAACATGCGCCGAGGGGCACGCTGCTCGCGGCCGGTGCCGTGATCGCCATCGCGCTCGTCAATGTGGCCGTCGTGGTGCTGCGGCGTACGCGGCCCGAGATGCCGTGTGCGTTCCGGGTGCCGTTGTCGCCGGTGCTGCCCGCGCTGGGCTTCGGCTTCTGTGTGTGGATGATGGGCAGTCTCAACACCGTGACCTGGGTCGTCTTCGGGGTCCGGATGGCCGTCGGGCTCGTGTTCTACTTCAGTTACGACTATCGCCGGTCCCGTCTCGCCGCCTCAGAAAAGTGAACCACCCGCAGTGCTGAACGATCTCGACGAACGCATCGTGCACGCCCTCGCCGAGGACGCCCGCCGCTCCTACGCGGACATCGGCCAGGAGGTCGGGCTGTCCGCGCCCGCGGTGAAGCGGCGGGTGGACCGGTTGCGGGCCACCGGGGCCATCACCGGGTTCACGGTTCGGGTGGACCCGGCGGCGCTTGGCTGGGAGACCGAGGGGTTCGTCGAGATCTACTGCCGCCGGAACACTTCGCCCGAGACCATCCAGCGCGGTCTTGAGCGGTATCAGGAGGTTGTGGCCGCGTCCACCGTCACCGGGGAGGCGGACGCTGTTGTGCAGGTTTTCGCTTCTGACATGCGGCACTTCGAGCGAGTGCTGGAGCGGATCGCGGAGGAGCCGTTCGTGGAGCGGACCAAGTCCGTGCTGGTGCTGTCGCCGTTGTTGCGACGGTTCTCTTCCGGGTCTCCTACGTAAGCGCTTCGCGCGAGGTCCGGTGTGCGGCGTGCGGGTCAGTGGGGGCTTGTCGCTCCCCCACTCTCGAATTCTCCCCCAGTGCCTTAAGGGCCTGGGGGGACCCCCAGAGCGGGGGGACCCCCATCGCGGCGGAGCCGCATATGTAACAGCCCCGCGCCCCTCGAAGGGGCGCCCTTACGGAGCGCGCCTCGCCAGTGCGTTGTTGGCTATCGAGTTGTGGACGCTGAACGTCACGGCGTCCGAGCGATAGCGGTCGTCGGACCATTCGACCGGGCGGCCTTCGCGGGTCGTGGTGACTCGGCGGACCCGGAGTAGGGGGCTCGTGCGGCGAATGCCGAGGAGGTCGGCGTCCTGGGCGCCGGCCGCCACCGCGTCGATGACGTGCTCGCCGTAGGCGAAGACGAGGCCTGTGTCCTCGTAGAGGCGCTGGGTGACCGACGGGCAGTCCGGCTCGACGCGTTCCACGGCGGGGGAGATCCAGTCGGCGTACACCGTGCGTTCCAGGAGTACGGGTTCACCATCCAGGCCGCGTACGCGCAGGACGTGCAACACCTGGGTACCGACAGTCAGTTGGAGGCGTACGCAGTCTTCGGGCGTGGCCGGGCGGTACGTCGACGACACCACGTGTCCCGTCGCCTCGCGCCCCATCGCGCGCGCCCACTGGGCGAAGCTGCGCAGTTCCTCGAAGGTCTGGCTGCGGCGGCTGGCGAGGACCACGCGACGCGCGCCCTGCCGGGAACCGATGAGCCCCTCGGAGGTCAGCGCGGCGACGGCCTGGCGGACGGTGCCGCGGGATACTTCGTAGCGGGCCGCGAGGTCGGTCTCGGTGGGCAGTCGACTGCCCACGGTGTACTCCTCGCGGTCGATCGCCCGCCTGAGCTCCTCGGCGATCTCCTCGTGTCGTGCCGCCATACTCCCCCTCTGTGCGCAGGTGTGTACCCCTTGACCAGCCTAGACGAGGATCGGCGGTGACACGTGTGCCCGGCGACTGGCCGGAGAATCAAGGGGCATGGTTTTTCCAGAGTTTACGAACAGGACATCAACGGCGGGCCTACTGAGGCCAACTTGTTCAGACAAGTTCCGCTGACAAGTTCTCAGTCTCGCGTGACTCCTACCTCGCGTGAGCCCTGCCTCGTGTGACCCCTGAGCGCATCCCTGGAGAAGACCGTGACCGTGTCCCTGCCGAGAACAGCCGTCTTCGTCGGCGCTGCCGCACTCGCCCTGAGTGCCTGTGGCGCGGCCCCCGACGATGCGTCCACCACCACCGACGGCAAGAGCGCCGCCACCGCGACCTCGGCCGAGGCCTTCGGCGGCATGGACGCGCTGGTCAAGGCGGCCAAGAAGGAGGGCACGCTGCAGGCGATCGCGCTGCCCCGCGACTGGGCCAACTACGGCGCGCTGATCGACGGGTTCGAGAAGAAGTACGGCATCAAGATCGAGGTCGAGAACCCCGACGGCAGCAGCCAGGACGAGATCAACGCCGTCACCTCCCGCAAGGGCCAGGACCGCGCCCCCGACGTGCTCGACCTGGGCAGCTCCTTCGCGCTGAGCGCCGCCCAGCAGGGACTCCTCGCGCCGTACAAGGTCGCGGACTTCGCCGACATCCCCGAGGGTCAGAAGGACGCGCAAGGCCGCTGGTACAACGACTACGGCGGCTACATCTCCATCGGCTGCGACGCCAAGCGCGTGAAGACGTGCCCGACCACCTTCGAGGACCTCCTCAAGCCGCAGTACAAGGGCCAGGTCGCGCTCAACGGCAATCCCACCAAGTCCGGTTCGGCCTTCGGCGGCGTCTGGGCGGCCTCCCTCGCGAGCGGCGGCTCCTTCGACGACATCCAGCCCGGCCTCGACTTCTTCGCCGAGCTCAAGAAGAACGGCAACTACACGCCCGTCGAGTCGACTCCCGCCACGGTCGAGAAGGGCGAGACGCCGATCAGCATCGACTGGGACTACCTCAACGCCGGGTACGCCGACGAGTTCAAGTCCAAGGGTCTCGACTGGCAGGTCGCGGTCCCGTCGGACGGCAAGTTCTCCCAGTACTACTCGCAGGCCGTCAACAAGGACGCCCCGCACCCGGCGGCCGCCCGCCTGTGGCAGGAGTACCTCTACAGCGCCGAGGGCCAGAACCTCTGGCTCAAGGGGTACGCCCGCCCGGCCCTGATGACCGCCATGGAGAAGGCCGGCACGCTCGACAAGACGGCCGCGGCCAAGCTCCCCGAGGTCTCCGGCACTCCGGAGTTCCCGACGGAGGCGCAGCAGAGCAAGGCCAAGGAGGTGCTCGGGCAGGGCTGGGGCAAGGCGGTCTCCGGGTGACCGCGACCCTCACACGAGTCGACGTGGCGCCGCCGGTCGCTTCTCCGAAGCGGCGGCGCCACGCGCCCGGCTGGCTCGCCGTCGTCCCGCTGCTCGCCTTCGTGGCGCTCGCCTTCGGGATCCCCGCCCTGGCCATGCTGAACGGCGCGTTCACCGTCAAGGACCCGGCCACCGGGGCGACTTCGTACACCACGGCCAACCTGACGGCCTCGCTCAAGGGCGCGTACCTCACCGCCCTGCTCGGCAGCGTCAAGCTGTCCGCAGTCTCGGCGGTCATCTCGGCCGTCCTCGGACTCCTGCTCGCCCAGGCCGTGGTGACCTCCCGCTTCCGCGCGCTGCGCGAGGCCGTACTCACCGCGTCCGGGGTCCTCGCCAACTTCGGCGGCGTCCCGCTGGCCTTCGCGTTCGTCGCCACCCTCGGCAACTCCGGTGTCCTGACGCGGTACTTGGACCTCACCGACAAGGGCTGGGACCTCTACAGCTTCTGGGGGCTGGTGATCGTCTACCTGTACTTCCTGATCCCACTGATGGTCCTCACCATCACCCCCGCCCTCGACGGCCTGCGCGTTCAGTGGCGCGAGGCCGCGCGGAACAACGGGGCCACCGCCGTCCAGTACTGGCGACACGTCGCCCTGCCCGTCCTCGCGCCCTCGCTGCTCGGCGGGTTCGTACTGCTCTTCGGCAGCGCCTTCGCCGCGTACGCCACCGCCGCGGCCATGGTGGGAAGTTCGATCCCGCTGGTCACCCTGCAGATCGCCGACGCCATCTCCGGCAACGTCCTGGTCGGCCAGGAGAACGTGGCGCTCGCCCTCAGCCTCGACATGGTCCTCGTCGCGGGCCTGGTGATGGCCGTGTACCTGCCCCTGCAACGACGGAGCGCGCGATGGCTCGAAGCATGAACACAGCCGCTCGAAGCACGAACGCATCGGCTCGAAGCACGAACAGGTCCATACCCGTACGTCCCTGGCGCGGGCTCGTCCTCGCCGGCGCCGCGCTCTACTTCCTGGTGCCGCTGGCCGCGTCCGTGATTTTCACGGTCGACGTGCCGGGGGAGGGCGTCACCTTCGACGCGTACACCCAGATCTTCGGCACCGACGGCTTCGTCTCCAGTCTGCTGCTCTCGCTGGAGCTGGCCGCCGCGACCATCGCGATCGTCCTGCTGCTGATGGTGCCCGCGATGGTCGCGCTGCGGCTCGGGGCGCCGAAGCTGCGGCCGGTCGTCGAGGTGGTGTGCTCGCTGCCGCTCGTCGTGCCGCCGATCGCGTTCGTCGCCGGGATCGGCACGGTCCTGAAGTGGGGGCCCGAACACCTCTCGCGCACCCCGCTGTTCCAGACGTTCACGGCGATCCAGAACCCCGACTTCCCGTTCGTGCTCGTCCTCGCGTATGTCGTGATGGCGCTGCCGTTCGTGTACCGGGCCCTGGACGCCGGGCTGCGCGCGATGGACGTACGCACCCTCGTCGAGGCGGCCCGCAGCTGTGGCGCGGGCTGGCCGCAGGCGCTCGTACGCGCCGTACTGCCGAACCTGCGCGGGGCGCTGCTCAACGCCTCGTTCCTCACGCTGGCCCTGGTGCTCGGCGAGTTCACCGTCGCCCAGCTGCTCGGCTTCCAGCCGTTCGCCGTGTGGATCGTCAACGTCAGCGGATCGCAGGCCCAGCTCTCCGTCGCCGTGTCCGTGCTCAGCCTGCTGGTCACCTGGGCACTCCTTCTCGCGCTCGCCGGGTTCGGCGGGCGCTCCCGTACCGCTCCCCGGGGATGAACCATGACCGTCACCACGCTGCTTGAGAAGGCCACCGACACCGAGGCGGCCACCGTCGAATTCCGGGGTCTGCGCCGCGAGTTCGGGCCCACCGTCGCCCTCGACGGACTCGACCTGGCCGCACGTCCCGGCGAACTCCTCGCCCTCCTCGGCCCGTCCGGCTGCGGCAAGACCACCGCGCTGCGGATGCTCGCCGGGTTCGAACACCCCGACTCAGGCGAGGTATTGGTCGACGGCGAGGACGTCACGCGCGTCCCGGCCCACCGGCGCGACGCCGGGATGGTCTTCCAGTCGTACAGCCTCTTCCCGCACCTCAGCGCGCTCGACAACGTGGCCTTCGGGCTGCGGATGCGCAAGGTGCGTACGGCCGAACGGCGGTCCCGGGCCGCCGAGTTGCTCGAACTCGTCGGTCTCGGTGACAAGGGCGGCAGCTTCCCCCACCAGCTCTCCGGCGGTCAGCAGCAGCGCGTCGCGCTGGCCCGGGCGCTTGCTCTGCGCCCCCGCGTGCTACTCCTCGACGAACCGCTGTCGGCACTCGACGCCAAGGTACGGCTCAACCTGCGTGAGGAGATCCGCCGGCTCCAGCAGGAACTCGGCATCACCACCCTGTTCGTGACACATGATCAGGAGGAGGCCCTGTCGATGGCGGACCGGGTCGCCGTGATGCGGGCCGGACAGCTCGAACAGTGCGCGGCTCCGGCGGAGTTGTACGGGCGGCCCGCCACGGCCTTCGTCGCGGAGTTCGTCGGGACGATGAGCCGCATTCCGGGGCAGGTGGCCGGCGGGACGGTCGAGGTGCTCGGTCAGCGGCTGCCGGTCGACGGCGAAGCGCCTGCCGCGGCGGAGGTGGACGTGCTCGTACGGCCCGAGGCGGTGCGGGTGAAGGCCGAGGACGCGGGGGACGCCCGAGTCGTCTCCTCCGCATTTCTCGGTGCGGCCACCCGCGTCACCGTCCGGCTCGCCGACGGCACCGAGGTGAAGGCCGACCTGCTGACCCACGAGGCCGCCGCGCTGGGCGCGGGCTCCGCCGTGACCGTCAGCCTGCCGGAGCGTCCGGTCCTGGTCGCCGAACGCGTATGAGAGAGAGTCACGTGTCCCCCCACACCCTCCAGCCCCCTCCCGGGACTCCCCAACAGCCGCTTCAGGCCGTCCTGTTCGACATGGACGGCACCCTTGTGGACACCGAGCGGTTGTGGTGGGAGGCGGTCGAGCAAGTGGCGGCGGGACTCGGCCGTTCGCTCGCGGAGACCGACGAGGGAGATGTGCTCGGGCGGCCCGTCGAGCACACCGCCGAGGTGCTGAGCCGGGCCACGGGTGCCCCGTTCGCCGAGGTCGCCGCGGATCTCCACCGGGAGTTCGCGGTACGGGTGCGCTCGGGTGTCGTGGCCCGGCCCGGCGCTCTCCGGCTCCTCGACGCGCTGGCGGCGGACGGCGTGCCCGCCGCCCTGGTGACCGCGTCCCCGCGTGCGGTCGCGGACCTGGTGGTCGAGGCCCTGGGCGCCGGACGGTTCGCGGTCACCGTCACCGCCGACGACACCCCGCGCACCAAACCCGACCCCGACCCGTACCTCGCCGCCTGCCGCGCCCTCGGCGTCGACCCCGCCACCTGTGTGGCCGTCGAGGACACCCAGACCGGCGTCTCCTCCGCCGAGGCGGCGGGCTGCGCGGTCCTCGCGGTGCCGTCGTTGGCGCCGATCGCCTCCGCGCCCGGGCGGACGGTCCTGGAGAGCCTGGAAGACGTGACTCCCGCACGGCTGCGCGAGATGATCACGCCCCGCGAGCTGCGCGTGATGAGCTGGAACCTCTGGTACGGCGGCACGAAGGTCGCCCACCACCGCGAGAAGCAGCTCAAGGTCATCCTGGAGGCGGGCGTCGACGTGGTCGGCCTCCAGGAGACGTACGGCACCTCCGCCCGCGAACTCGCCGACGCCCTCGGCTGGGAGCACCATCAGGCGGGGGAGAACCTCGGCGTCATCAGCCGGTATCCGATCGTCGCCCGGCTGGGCGCCCCGGACCCCGGCTTCTACGGGGCGACCGGAGTACGGATCCGGCTCGGCGAGCGGCAAGAGGCCGTGCTGTGGAGCGCCCACCTCGACTACACGCCGTACGGCCCGTACGAGGCCTCCTTCGACGGACTTGCCGCGCCCGAGCTCGTGGCCCACGAGGCGGGACGGCTCGGCCAGTTGAGGGAGATCCTGGACACGATGGCCCCGGACCTCGCGGCCCGCGACACCACACCGGTCCTCCTCGTCGGCGACTTCAACGCCCCTTCCCACCTGGACCGCACGGACGCCGAGTGGCCCGTGACCAAGGCCGCCGAGGAGGCGGGCCTGCGCGACTCCTTCCGCGAGGCCCACCCGGACCCGCTCAAGGAACCCGGTGTCACCTGGTCCCCGGTGCACACCGAGCACGAGGACGGCAGCGGCCGCCCGGAGCCGCAGGACCGGATCGACTACGTCCTGTACGCGGGTGACGGGCTGCGCGTGCTCGACTCCCGGACCCTCGTCACCGGCAATCCCCGCCCCTGGCCCGACGTCGAGGACAACGACTGGCCCTCCGACCACGCGGCGGTGATCACGACTTTCTCGCTCACGACTTTTTCGCTGGGCCGGACGGCCGGTCCCGTCTAACATCGGTGCCATGACCTGGCGACATTGATTCACCAGCCGTGCCTCCCGAGGGCCGCCTCGGGCGCTGTACCTCCGGCGTCCGATTCGTCCCTGCGGGAAGGCCTCATGACAATCTCACCTGCGCGTGTGCCCGAGACCACCGGTGTACGGCGGCTCACGGCCACGTTGTACGGCTACGCGTTCCTCGACGACCTCGTCCTGCTCTACCCGGTGTACGCCCTGCTGTTCGCCGACACCGGGATGTCCCTGTGGCAGATCTCCTCTCTCTTCGCCCTGTGGTCGATCACCGGCGTACTGCTGGAGGTCCCCTCCGGTGCCTGGGCGGACGCCTTCTCGCGGCGGACGCTGCTGTGGGTCGGCCCGCTGCTCACCGCCGCAGGCTTCGCGCTGTGGGTGCTCGTCCCGTCGTACGGGGCCTTCGCGCTCGGCTTCGTCCTGTGGGGCGCGGGCGGAGCGCTCGGCTCCGGCGCGCTGGAGGCGCTGGTCTATGAGGAGCTGGACCGGCTCGGCGCCGCCGACCGCTACGCCCGCGTCATGGGCCGGTCCCGGGCGGCGCGACTGCTGGCCACGATGGCGTCGATGGGGCTGGCCGGACCGGTGCTCGCGCTGGGCGGCTACCCGGCCGTCGGCGCAGTCAGTGTCCTGGCCTGCCTGCTGACCGCGGCGTCGGCGACCCGGTTCCCGGAGCACCGGGTGCCGCCGGAGACCGGTGACGACGGCTGGGCGACGACCCTGCGCACCGGCCTCGCCGAAGCACACCGTGACCGTTCCGTGCGCGGCGCTCTGCTGCTCGTGCCGGCCGTCGCCGCGGTATGGGGCGCGCTCGACGAGTACACCTCGCTCCTGATCCGCGACACGGGCGTGGCCGACCAGACGGTGCCCTACTTGCTCTTGCTGGTCTGGGGAGTGGTCGCGGCAGGCAGCCTGCTCACGGGAGCGGCCGAACGCCTCGGGACGACCGGGCTCGCGGCGGTGATCGCGGGCGCCGCGCTCGCCCTCGCCGTCGGTGCGCTGACGCGTACGCCTGCCGGTATCGCCCTCGTCGCCGTCGCCTTCGGCGGCTTCCACCTGGCCGAGGTACTCGCCGAGGTCCGGCTCCAGCACCGCATCGACGACACCCGCCGGGCCACCCTCACCTCCGTCGCGAGCCTGGGCACCGAGCTGGCCACGGTCGCCGTGTTCGGCGTGTACGCGGTCATCGGCGCGCAGGCGGCGCACAGCACGGTGTTCGCGGTGCTCGCCGTGCCGTACCTGCTGACAGCACTGATCCTGCTGGCCAGAGCCTCGACCGCCAAGGTCCGACCGTGAAACCACCCGTGCGCAACGAATCGCCGCCCAGCCCCCGATGTACGCAACGATCCACCCTCAAACGCGCAACAACACCGCCTTGTCCACCCGAAGCCGCCGCCCGTACCGTCGATCTGGCCCTCAGACCTCCTCCGCCCCCGGTGAGGAACACCCATGCGCACCGCCCTGCTCCAGAGCTCCGGACGCCCCGGCTCCGTCGCCGCGAACCTCAAGGTTCTCGACGAGGCCGCGGGGCGTGCCGCCGATGCGGGGGCCGGGCTGCTGGTGGCGCCGGAGATGTTTCTGAGCGGGTACGCGATCGGGGCGGACGTGGGCCGCCTTGCCGAGCCCGCCGACGGGGACGGGGCCGACGCGGTCGCGGAGATCGCCGGGCGGCACGGACTCGCGGTCGCGTACGGCTACCCGGAGCGCGACGGCGAGACCGTCTTCAACTCCGCCCAGCTGATCGCCCCCGACGGCACGCGGCTCGCCAACTACCGCAAGACGCACCTCTTCGGCTGCTTCGAACGCGAGCACTTCACGCCGGGCGACGAGCCGGTGGTCCAGGCCGAGCTCGGCGGCCTCCGCATCGGCCTCATGATCTGCTACGACGTGGAGTTCCCGGAGAACGTCCGCGCCCACGCCCTGGCCGGCACCGACCTCCTGGTGGTCCCCACGGCCCAGATGCACCCGTTCCAGTTCGTCGCCGAGTCCGTCGTACCGGTGCGTGCCTTCGAGAACCAGATGTACGTCGCGTACGTCAACCGGGTCGGTGCGGAAGGGGAGTTCGAGTTCGTCGGACTCTCCACGCTGGCCGGGCCCGACGGATGCGCCCGGGCCCGCGCGGGCCGCGGGGAGGAACTCGTCTTCGGTGACGTGGACCCCGCGTTCCTCGCCGCCTCACGCGAGGAGAACCCGTACCTGAAGGACCGGCGCCCCGGTCTCTACCGGTCCCTGATCTGAAAACCCCGCCACCCCCTGAACAAGCTTTTCGCGCAAGGAGTCCGTACCCCATGACGTCCACCGTGCCCAACGCCGTCGAGCACGCAGACAAGCAGCAGCCGCCGATCACCATGTTCGGCCCGGACTTCCCGTACGCGTACGACGACTTCCTCGCGCACCCCGCCGGCCTCGGCCAGATCCCGGCGACCGCACACGGCACCGAGATCGCCGTCATCGGCGGCGGTCTGTCCGGCATCGTGGCGGCGTACGAGCTGATGAAGATGGGCCTGAAGCCCGTCGTGTACGAGGCCGACGAGATCGGCGGCCGACTGCGGACGGTGGGCTTCGACGGGTGCGATCCCTCCCTCACCGCCGAACTGGGCGCGATGCGCTTCCCGCCGTCCTCCACGGCGCTCCAGCACTACATCGACCTGGTGGGCCTCGAGACCCGGCCGTTTCCCAACCCCCTTGCCGAGGTGACTCCTTCGACGGTCGTCGACCTCAAGGGCGAGTCCCACTACGCCCGCACCATCGACGACCTGCCCGAGGTCTACCGCCAGGTCGCGGCGGCCTGGAACGCCTGCCTCGAAGAGGGCGCCGACTTCTCCGGCATGAACCAGGCCATGCGCGAGCGCGACGTCCCGCGCATCCGCGAGATCTGGGCCAGGCTGGTCGAGAAGCTCGACGACCAGACCTTCTACGGCTTCCTCTGCGACTCGGAGGCCTTCAGATCCTTTCGGCACCGCGAGATCTTCGGCCAGGTCGGCTTCGGCACGGGCGGCTGGGACACCGACTTCCCCAACTCGATCCTCGAGATCCTGCGCGTCGTCTACACCGAGGCCGACGACCACCACCGCGGCATCGTCGGCGGCAGCCGGCAACTCCCGCTCAGGCTCTGGGAACGCGAGCCGGAGAAGATCGTCCACTGGCCGTACGGGACATCGCTCGCGAAGTTGCACGACGGGGGTCCGAAGCCCGCCGTGACCCGCCTGAACCGCACCGCCGGAAACCGGATCACCGTGACGGACGCGAACGGCGACATCCGTACGTACCAGGCGGCGATCTTCACCGCCCAGTCCTGGATGTTGCTCTCCAAGGTCGACTGCGACGACTCGCTCTTCCCGATCGACCACTGGACCGCCATCGAGCGCACCCACTACATGGAGTCGAGCAAGCTCTTCGTGCCGGTCGACCGGCCTTTCTGGCTCGACAGGGACGAAAAAACGGGGCGGGACGTCATGTCGATGACCCTCACCGACCGTATGACACGCGGCACCTACCTCCTCGACAACGGTCCGGACCACCCCGCCGTCATCTGCCTCTCCTACACCTGGTGCGACGACAGTCTGAAATGGCTGCCGTTGTCCGCGAACGAGCGGATGGAGGTCATGCTGAAGTCGCTCGGTGAGATCTATCCGAAGGTCGACATCAGGAAGCACATCATCGGCAGCCCGGTGACCGTGTCCTGGGAGAACGAGCCCCATTTCATGGGCGCGTTCAAGGCCAACCTGCCCGGCCACTACCGCTACCAGCGGCGCCTGTTCACGCACTTCATGCAGGACCGGCTCCCCGAGGACAAGCGCGGCATCTTCCTGGCGGGCGACGACATCTCCTGGACGGCCGGCTGGGCGGAGGGCGCCGTGCAGACCGCGCTGAACGCCGTGTGGGGCGTCATGCACCACCTCGGCGGCCAGGCCGACCCGGCCAACCCCGGACCCGGCGACGTCTACGAAGAGATCGCACCGGTGGAACTGCCCGAGGACTGAGACCGGGCCGGCCGGCGGTTGCCGAGAGCCTCAGATCCCGGCCGCCCGCGCCGCCGTGTACACCTCGGCGGCCACGTCCTTGAGCTCCTGGGCGTCCCGCGTGGAGGCCTGGAGGTCGAGGAAGAACTCGTCGAGGCCGATCTCCGCGTGGGCCTTGAGGTCCGTCACGATCTGCTCGACGTTGCCCTGGAACGGGGCGCGGTCGGCGCCGTCGTACGCCTTCGCCGTGTACTGCACGCCGTTCACCCGCACCGCGGTCTCGATCGGCTTCGTCCGGCCGCGCTCGGCCGCCAGGTCCTGCACCTGCCGCCACTGTGCGGCGAGCTGCTCGGGCCCCATGGCGATCGGCAGCCAGCCGTCGGCGCGGTCGACGAGCCGGGTCAGTGCCTTCTTGGTGTTGGCGGGCAGCAGGACCGGGATCGGCCGGGCGGGCTTGGGCCCGACCACGGACGACGCGATCTTGGTGAGGCGGCCGTCGTACTCCACCAGGTCCGGGCCCCACACCGCCTGGCACACGTCGAGGACCTCGTCCAGGACCTTGCCGCGCTCCTCGAACGGCGCGACGCCCGCGGCCGCGTACTCGTCCAGTGACCAGCCCGTGCCGAAGCCCGCCACCACCCGGCCGCCACTGGCCGCGTCCAGCGTCCCGAGCGTCTTGGCCAGCTGGAACGGGCCGTGCAGCGGAGCGACCAGGACACCCGTGCCGAGCCGAACCCGCTCGGTGGCGGTGACCGCCAGCGTCAGCGTGACCAGCGCGTCGGGGACACTGCGGTAGTGCTTGGGCCAGGGCAGACCCGGGACGCCGTACAGGCCCTGTGTCGCGGGCTCCGGAAACAGGGCGCGCTCGTACACCCACAAGCTCTCGTAGCCGATCTGCTCGGCGGTGCGCGCCACATCGGGTACGTCCCGTCCGATGTCGTACTGCTGCGCCTGGGGAAGACAGAGACCCAACCTGGTGGCCATGCGTACGCTCCTTCGCGTCGGTTCGCCTAAGGCAGTTCAACGGTCAACCTAACGCGCGCGTACCCCGATTCAACGGTGCCGGGCCGGTGTGGCCGGATCAATCCGGCAGTGGGGTGAGCAGCATCCGGCTCGCCAGACCGACGGCCGCATCCAGGCGGCGGGCGAACTCGTCGGCGAGGTCGGGCAGTGCGCGCAGGGCCCACAGCGCGCGGGCCGCCGACCACGCTCCGTCGCGCGCCCGCTCCAGGCTCCACGAGCCGATCAGATGGGTGAGCGGATCGGCGATCTGGAGGACGTCGGGGCCCGGCATCAGATCTTCGCGGATGCGCTCCTCCAGCGCGATGAGGATGTCGCCCACGCGGTCGAACTCGTCCTCCAGGTGGACGGGATCGCAGTCGAGCGTACGACAAGCGTCTACTACGGCGAGCGCCAGATCGTGGCCGATGTGCGCATTGATGCCCGCGAGCGCGAACTGCAAGGGGCGTACGCCGGGATGGCGCCGGAACTGGAACAGCGGACGCCAGCAGGCGGGCGGACGGCGCTCTTCGGCCACCGCCTCGACGGCCGCGAGATAGCGCTCGGCGAACCGTACATCCAGCGTGATCGCGGCCTGCGCGTCGGGGAATTGGCCGGCGTCCACGTGCCGGTCGACCTCCTCCGTGACAGTGAGGTAGACGCGGTTGAAGACCGCGACGCCGTCCCGCTCGGGCCAAGTCGCGCTCAGCGTGCGCAAACGAGATACGACCTTGTCCACGGGTGTCGCGAAATGTTCCAACTGGACCATGGATGCAGCGTCCCACCCTTAGGGTGGCTAAAGGTCCGACGGGCCGAACGCTTCCCCAGAACGGGGGAACGTGCTCGATCGGGAAGAGGGGGAGCACCGAGTGTCAGGCAAACGTGCCCGGCTCCTGGCCGAACGCAAGGCCGAGCGCAGTCGCGCCGCCCGGCGTGGCGTCATGGTGTCGGTGGCCTCCGCCGTGGTGGCGGTCGGCACCGCGACGGGGATGATGTCCGCACTCGATGACGGACGCGGCGACGAGGCCCGCCCGGAGGTGACCAGCTCCCCGCTCCTGGAGCCCGGTCCGGCCGTGCCGACCGCCTCGCCCACGAAGGCGTCCCCTTCGCCGTCCCCCTCGCCGTCCAAGTCCTCGGCCAAGCCGAGCCCCAAGCCGTCGAAAGCCCCGAAGCCCGAGGTGAAGAAGAAGACCGTCGAGGCGTCCACGAATCTGTACCGCTACCCCGATTCCAATGTGCTCGACTGGGTCGCCGCGAATCGCAACGACCCGCGTGCCGCGCTCATAGAGTCCCGGATAGCGGACCGTCCGCAGGCAGTGTGGTTCGCGGAGTTCGCTCCGGGCACCATCACCTCGCGGGTCCGCGCGGTCACGTCCGCCGCCGCGGCCAAGGGGAGCGTCCCGGTCGTGGTGCCGTACGCGATTCCGCAGCGCGACTGCGGCGGGCACTCCCAGGGCGGGGCGGGGAACCTCGACGAGTACGATGCGTGGATCGACAAGTTCGCGGCGGGCCTCGGCTCCGGCGAGGTCGTCGTGATCCTGGAGCCCGACGCCATCGCCCAGTCCGACTGCCTCTCGGCAGGTCAACGGGCCGACCGCTTCGCCTCGTTGGCCCGCGCGGGCCGCGTCCTCAAGGCCGCGAACCCGAACGCCCGGGTCTATCACGACGCGGGCCACTCCGGCTGGAACTCCCCGGCGAAACAGGCCTCGCTGCTACGGCAGGCGGGCGCCGCCTCGGCCGCCTCCTCGGACGGCATCTTCAGCAACGTCTCCAACTTCAACGGTACGAGCGGCGAGATCGCGTACGTCCGGCGGACCCTCGACGCGCTCGGCGGTCCCGCGAGCCTCGGCGCCGTGATCGACACCAGCCGCAACGGCAACGGCGCCCCGGCCGACGGCGAGTGGTGCGATCCGGCGGGCCGCAAACTGGGCCAGGCCCCGACTCTGAGCACCGGAGAGGCCCGGATCGACGGCTACCTGTGGATCAAGCTGCCGGGCGAGTCCGACGGTTGCCTGGGCGCGCCGGGGTCCTTCGCGCCGGACTACGCCTACGACTTGGCGCGCTGAACCGGTTCGTGTGAAGCGAGTCCGCCGGTCTGTCGGCCGCCCGTCCGCAGGACGCCCGCGAACGCGACGAGCCCGAAGGCCAGGACCGACACCAGGCCGAAGGACACCATCAGGCTCGTCGCGTCCGCGATCGTGCCGATCGCAGAGGGGGCGATCAGGCCCGAGGTGTACGTGATGGTGGCGACGCCCGCGATGGCCTGGGCGGGGTTGGGGCCGCTGCGTCCGGCCGCCGCGAAGCAGAGCGGGACGACGACGGCGATGCCGAGGCCAAGCAGCGCGAAGCCGCTCATCGCGACCACTGTGTTTCCGACGTGTCCGGCTACCACCACGAGCAGTCCGCCGAGGGTCGCGAGGAAGCCGCCGACGCGTACGGTGCGGACCGGCCCGAAGCGGTCGATCACCCTGTCACCCGCGATCCGCGCGAGCGCCATGGTGAGCGTGAAGCCGGTCGTGGACGCGGCCGCGACCCCCGCCGAGCTGCCGAGCACGTCCCGCAGATAGACCGCCGACCAGTCCAGGCTGGCCCCTTCCGCGAACACCGCGCAGAACCCCACCGCGCCGATGAGCAGCGCGGACCTGGGCGGCAGCGCGAACCGCGGCGGCGCCTCCTCGTCCTCCGTCGGCCGCAGGTCCAGTACGCCCTGGCAGGCGGCCACACCGATCAGCGTGAGCACCACGGCCGCCAGCGCGTGATGGAGGCGGGCGTCCGAGCCCAGGTGGGCGGCGAGGGTGCCGGCCGCCGAGCCGATCAGGGCGCCCGCGCTCCACCAGCCGTGCAGGCCGGACATGATCGACTTGTCGAGACGGTTCTCGACCTCCACGCCCAGCGCGTTCATCACCACGTCGGACATGCCCGCGGTGGCGCCGTACACGAAGAGGGCCACGCACAGGGTGAGCAGGTTCGGCGCGAGCGAGGGGAGCACCAGGGCCAGCGTCCACAGCGCGAGCAGCCCACGCAGGGCCGCACGGGCACCGAAGCGGTGGCTGATCCCGCTGGCCAGCGGCATCGCCACGGAGGCGCCGATCGCGGGAAACGCGAGCGCCACACCCAGCTGGCCCGCGCTCACCGAGGCGTGGTCCTGGATCCACGGGACGCGGGTCGCGAACGAGCCCGTCACGGCACCGTGCACGGCGAAGACCGTCGCCACGGCGTACCGGGCGCGCCCCAACTCGCGTTTGTCGTAGACCACTTCACTCACGTCTCCGGGCCCTCCGTCGCGCCTGTCCGCTCTGCCGATCCGACGACGTAAACTATCAGGGTCCCTGCCTGATAGATAGCGGAAATCGGGCCCTGGTCGCCCTGCCCCTCCAATCTGGAAGGATCCCGGCATGCCCGCATCTCCGAGTACTGCCCGGGCCATCAACGACCGGCTCGCCCTGCGGCTGCTGCAGCAGGAAGGCCCTTTGACGGCAGGGCAGTTGAAACAGCTCACCGGACTGTCCCGGCCCACGGTCGCCGACCTCGTGGAACGGCTGACGGCCGCCGGGCTGATCGCGGTCGTGGGGGAGGCGGGGGAGCAGCGCCGTGGCCCGAACGCCCGGCTGTACGGGATCGTCGCCGACCTCGCGCATCTGGCCGCGCTGGACGTACGCACCGAGGGTGTGTCCGTGGTCGTCACGGATCTGCTGGGTGCGGTGCTGGCCGAGGCGTCGGTGCCGATCGGGGGCGAGGCGGGCACCGGGTCCGCCGTCGAGCAGGCGGTCACGCTGGTCGAGCGTACGGCCAAGGAGGCCGGGGCCGACCGGCTGCACACGGTGGGGATCGGCGCGCCCGGCCTGATCGACCCCGCCACCGGCGAACTCCGCGACTCCTCCGGCTTGCCCGAGTGGCACCGGCGCCTCGTCGCCGCCCTCGACGACCGGCTCGCGGCCCGCGTCCTCGTCGAGAACGAGACGAACCTCGCGGCCCTGGCGGAACAGCGGGCCGGCTCCGCCCGCGACCGGGACACCTTCGTCCTGCTCTGGCTCGGCCACGGCATCGGCGCCGCCGTCGTCCTCGACGGCACCCTGCGCCGGGGCGCCTCCGGCGGCACCGGCGAGATCGGCTTCCTTCCGGTCCCGGGAACCGCGGGGCTGCCGTCGGCGACGGCCTGCGACGGGGGCTTCCACTCGCTCGCGGGTGCTGCGGCGATCGTCGAACTCGCCGGGCGGTACGGGGTCGTGGCACCCCCGTCGCCTCATGAGCCGCAGGCGGCGGCCTTGGTGCGGGCGGCGGTTGGCGGTGCGGCGGACCACTTCCTCGACGCGCTCGCCGATCGCGTGGCCATCGGAGCCGCGTCCGTGATCGCCGTGCTGGACCCCGGGTGTGTGGTGCTCGCGGGGGAGATCGGGCAGGCCGGCGGCGAGACGCTGGCAGCGCGCGTCCAGGGGCGGCTCACCCGGATGTCACCGCTGCCCACCGAGGTGCGGGCCAGTTCGCTGGGGGGCGGGGCGGTGCTTCGGGGGGCGTTGCTGATGGCTCGGGAGGGGGCGCAGGACGAGTTGTTCGGGCGGTGACCATGCGACAGAAGCCGGGCAGGAGACCCGGCGGCGGGGCAAGGGCCTCCGTCACCGCCGCCGGGTCGCTCTTGGGGGCGGGTCGGTGAACGCAGACCCTAAGAGGACTGAATCAGTGCGTCAATAGGTATGGACCAATGGTAAGGCGCCGTGCTCGTACGGAAGTTGGGCCGTCATGAGTGTCCCGTGAAGTCCATCGAGTTGCGCTGTGAGCCAGCACACAGGCATGGGGCCCGTAGGCATCGATCAGGCGTGGCACACTGGCTCTGTACCAGAAGCAGCGCACTCCGGGGTCGGTGAAACTCCGAACCGGCGGTTAAAGTCCGCGACCCGGTCGCTTCCAGCGGCCGGTTGACCAGGTGAAATTCCTGGACCGACGGTTAAAGTCCGGATGGGAGGCAGTGCGCGGCGGGCGGGCATTCGTGCGCGTCGCCGTCTGTTTCGACGTGTCCCAGGGACACGTCTCATTCGGCGTCGTCCCCGGTGTCGCCGTCCGTTCATATCTGTCGTCATCGACAGGCCCCGGAGTCCGTGCCCGAAGAGGCAGGAGGACCCGGGAAGTGTTCACCGGAATCGTCGAAGAGCTGGGCGAGGTCACGTCCGTCGAGAATCTTGACGACGCCTCCCGCTTTCGGCTCCGCGGCCCCGTAGTCACCGAAGGCGCGCGCCACGGCGACTCCATCGCCGTCAACGGCGTATGTCTCACGGTCGTCGACCATGAAGGCGACGAGTTCACCGCCGACGTGATGGCCGAGACCCTGAACCGCTCCAGCCTCGGCGCCCTCACCGTCGGCTCCCGCGTCAACCTCGAACGCCCCATGGCCGTCGGCGACCGCCTCGGCGGGCACATCGTGCAGGGCCATGTGGACGGCACCGGCGAGATCATCGAGCGCAAGCCGTCCGACAACTGGGAGATCGTGAAGATCTCGCTCCCCGAGGACCTCAGGCGCTACGTCGTCGAGAAGGGCTCCATCACCGTCGACGGCATCAGCCTGACCGTCGTCGACGCGGGCCCCGACTACTTCACCATCAGCCTCATCCCCACGACCCTCGCGCTGACCACGCTGGGCCTCAAGCAGCCCGGCGACCCCGTCAACCTCGAGGTCGACGTTATCGCCAAGTACGTCGAGCGGCTGCTCGGCAGCCAGGGGGCCGGGCGGTGAACTGGCTGAACTCCGAGGCCTTCACGGTCTTCGGACAGCACATCAAGTGGGCGGACATGATGGGCAACACCATCGGTCTGATCGCCCTCGCCCTCGGCTGGCGGCGCTCCATATGGACCTGGCCCGCCCAGTTCCTCTCCGGCGTCATCCTCCTCACGGCCTTCGTGACCGCCCACCTCTCCGGCAGCGCCGGCAAGCAGGTGGTCGTCATGGCCGTCGCCGCCTGGGGCTTCTGGCAGTGGAACCGCGGCAAGCGGAAGGCGCAGGACGGCTCGGTCTCCGTACGGTTCGCCACCTGGCGGGAGCGTGCCTACCTGGCCGGCGCCGCCGCCCTCGGCACCCTCGCGGTCGGCGGCCTGTTCACCGCGTACCCGACCCTCTCGTGGGACCCCTGGCCGGACGCGTACATCTTCGTCGGCACGATCGTCGCCATGTACGCCCAGGCGCGCGGCATGGTCGAGTTCTGGTTCGCCTGGCTTCTCGTCGACCTCGTGGGCGTGCCGCTCAACTTCGCCAACGGCTTCGCCTTCTCCGGCTTCGTCTACATCATCTACGGCGCACTCGTCCTGTGGGGCATGCGCGACTGGTGGCTGCGCTCCCGCAGGGCAGCGCAGCCCGTCCTGGAAGGAGCCCCGGCATGACAGTGGCGCCCGTCTGGTACAGCACAGACAACATCGAAGACTTCGCACTCGACCCGGTCGAGCAGGCCATCGCCGACATCGCGGCGGGCCGTCCCGTCGTGGTCGTCGACGACGAGGACCGGGAGAACGAGGGCGACCTCGTCGTCGCCGCCGAGAAGGCCACCCCCGAGATCATCGCCTTCATGATGAGCGAGTGCCGGGGCATGATCTGCGCGCCGATGGAGGGCGACGAGCTCGACCGGCTCGAACTGCCGCAGATGGTGCAGCACAACACCGAGTCGATGCGCACCGCCTTCACGGTCACCGTCGACGCCACACCCGAGCACGGCGTCACCACGGGCATCTCCGCCTCCGACCGCGCCACCACACTCCAGCTGCTGGCGAGCGGTACGGCGCAGGCCGGTGACTTCGTCCGCCCCGGCCACATCTTCCCGCTGCGCGCCAGGTCCGGCGGGGTGCTCGTGCGCAACGGCCACACCGAGGCCGCCGTCGACCTCGCCCGGCTCGCCGGACTGCGCCCGGCCGGGGCGATCGTCGAGATCGCCGGCGAGGACGGCCGCATGCTGCGGCTGCCCCAGCTGATCCCGTTCGCCCGCAAGCACGGCCTGACGATCATCTCCATCGAGGACCTCATCGCCTACCGCCGTACCTCCGAGCCCACCGTCCGCCGCGAAGCCCAGACCCAGCTCCCCACCGCCTACGGCGAGTTCACGGCATACGGCTACCGCTCCACCGTCGACGGCGTCGAGCACATCGCCCTCGTCCACGGCGAGATCGGCGACGGCGAGGACGTCGTCGTCCGCATCCACTCCGAGTGCCTCACCGGCGACATCTTCCACTCGCTGCGCTGCGACTGCGGCCCCCAGCTGGAGGCCTCCCTGGAGCGCATCCACGCCGAGGGCAGGGGAGTGGTGGTGTATCTGCGTGGGCACGAGGGGCGCGGCATCGGCCTGCTGTCCAAGCTGCGCGCGTACGAGCTCCAGGAACGAGGTCGTGACACCCTCGACGCCAACCTGGAGCTGGGCCTGCCCGCCGACGCCCGGGACTACGGCGCGGGCGCGCAGATCCTCGAGGATCTCGGCGTACGCAGCGTGCGGCTGATGACCAACAACCCCGACAAGACCGACGCACTCGTCCGCCACGGCCTCAAGGTCACCGACCGCGAGCCGATGCCCGTGAAGGCGGGCGAGCACAACCTCCGCTACCTGCGCACCAAGCGGGACCGGATGGGGCACGACCTGCCCTGGCTGGACACGACCACCGTGTCCCCCTGCGGCAACCAGTAAGAGAACACTCAAGGAGACACGTGAGCGGCAAGGGTGCACCTGAACTGTCCGTACGCAACTGCGGCGACCTGCGCGTCGCGGTGATCGCGGCACAGTGGCACGAAAAGGTGATGGAAGGCCTCGTCGACGGCGCCCTGCGCGCGTTGCGCGAGTTGGGCATCGACGAGCCGACCGTCCTGCGTGTCCCCGGCAGCTTCGAGCTGCCGGTCGTCGCCAAGGTCCTCGCGGGCCGCGGCTACGACGCGATTGTCGCCCTCGGCGTCGTCATCCGCGGCGGCACCCCCCACTTCGAGTACGTGTGCCAGGGCGTCACCCAGGGCCTCACACAGGTCTGTGTGGACACCGGCGTCCCCATCGGCTTCGGGGTGCTGACCTGCGACACCGAGGAACAGGCCCTCGACCGCGCGGGTATCGCGGGCTCCAGCGAGGACAAGGGACACGAGGCGGTGACGGCCGCCGTGGCGACCGCGGCCACACTGCGCTCGGTATCCGAACCCTGGCGCTGAGGAACGGGCGGCTGCGCGTAAAGTGGGCGCCACCATGTCCAAGAAGACGTTCGAGGAGCTCTTCACCGAGCTCCAGCACAAGGCAGCCAACGGCGACCCCGCCACCTCTCGCACCGCCGAGCTGGTCGGCAAGGGGGTCCATGCCATCGGCAAGAAGGTCGTCGAAGAGGCCGCCGAGGTCTGGATGGCCGCCGAGTACGAGGGCAAGGAAGCGGCCGCCGAGGAGATCTCGCAGCTGCTGTACCACGTCCAGGTGATGATGGTCGCCCGCGGCATCTCCCTGGACGACGTGTACGCCCACCTCTGAGCCGTCACACCGTCGCCGTAAAGACGCAACCCCAACTCACGCACGTACGCACCGTACGCACGAACAAAGGAAGCCGACCTCATGCTGCGCATCGCCGTCCCCAACAAGGGTTCCCTGTCAGGCCCTGCGGCGGAGATGCTGCATGAGGCCGGCTACCAGCAGCGCCGGGAGTCCAAGGAACTCCGGATCGTCGACCCGGAGAACGACGTCGAGTTCTTCTATCTCCGCCCCCGCGACATCGCGATCTACGTCTCCTCCGGACAACTCGACATCGGCATCACAGGACGCGACCTGCTCATCGACTCCGGCGCCGACGCCGAGGAGATCCTGCCGCTCGGCTTCGCCCGCTCCACGTTCCGCTACGCCACCAAGCCCGGCACGGCCAACGGCGTCACCGACCTGAACGGCATGACGGTCGCCACCTCGTACGAGGGCATCGTCGCCAAGCACCTCGCCGACCACGGCATCGACGCCTCCGTCGTCCACCTCGACGGCGCCGTCGAGACCGCGATCGAGCTGGGCGTCGCCGAGGTCATCGCGGACGTCGTCGAGACCGGTACCTCGCTGCGCAACGCGGGCCTCGCGGTCATCGGCGAGCCCATCATGAAGTCCGAGGCCGTCGTCATCCGCCGTACGGGGGCGGACGCCGAGGAGACCGCCGAGTCGAAGGTCCAGCAGTTCCTGCGGCGCCTTCAGGGCGTCCTGGTGGCGCGGACATACGTGATGATGGACTACGACTGCCGCGTCGAGCAGTTGGAGAAGGCCGTGGCCCTCACGCCGGGTCTGGAGTCGCCGACGGTCTCGCCGCTGCACAACGAGGGCTGGGTCGCCGTCCGTGCGATGGTCCCGGCCAAGGAAGCCCAGCGGATCATGGACGACCTGTACGACATCGGCGCGCGGGCCATCCTGACCACGGCCATCCACGCCTGCCGTCTCTGACCGGGATCCGGAGCACGCCCATGTCGGATCTGCCCGCTCTGCCCGTCACCTTCAGGCCGGGACGCACCCGTGCCGTCCTGCTGACCGCCGGTGCCGCGATCTTCGTGGTCATCACGACGGTCGCGATGCTGCTGGAGAACCTCAGCCCGGGGGAGCGTCTCAGCTTCGTCTTCACCGGGGCGCTGCTCTTCGGGGTGCTCGTGCTGCTCTCGCGGCCGAAAGTCGTCGCCGACGAGTCCGGGGTCACCGTCGTCAACATCGCCAGCCGCCGGCACCTTGCCTGGGCGGAGATTCTGCAGGTCAACCTGCGTCCCGGTGACCCGTGGGTGTTCCTGAACCTCAGCGACGGCACCAGCCTGCCCGCGCTCGGCATCCAGCCGGGGATCGCGAAGCAGCAGGCGATCAGGGACGCCCGTACACTGCGGGCGCTGGCCGAGGCCCGCGCGATCGGCGACGCCGACGGACAGCACGACGGCCGGCACGACGAAGGTCACGGCTGATCCGATGAATTCACCCTGCCGTTTTTCCGGGTGTCTTGATTAATCTGGTGCCGGAGGCGTTTTCGTTGCGCCTCCGCCCCTGATGTTCCGCCCCGGAAGTCAGGGGCTCCTGCTAGTCGAGGAGTGACTCCCTCCAGCGATGGACGGATCGTCCTGTAGTACCTGCGCCGCCCCCTCCCGGCATATCGAGGCGGCGGCATGACCATCCCCCTGCTGCTCCTCGGGGCGGCGTTCCTCCTGATCCTCGCCAACGGCTTCTTCGTGGCGGCCGAGTTCGGCCTCGTCACGGTGGAGCGCCCCGACGCCGAGAAGGCCGCGGCCGAGGGTGACCGACGGGCCCACCGGGTCGTCGAGTCGCTCAAGGAGCTGTCCTTCCAGCTCTCCGGCACCCAGCTCGGCATCACCATCACCTCCCTCGTCGTCGGCATGCTCGCCGAACCGGCGCTCGCCGAGCTGCTGCACGGCCCGTTCACCTCGATCGGCATCCCCGAAGGCGCCGTCCCCGGTGTCTCCGTGATCGTCGGCATGCTGCTGGCCTCGGCCGTGCAGATGGTGATCGGCGAGCTCGTGCCCAAGAACTGGGCGGTGTCCAGGCCGATGCAGGTCGCGCGCTTCGTCGCGGGGCCTCAGCACCTCTTCTCCAGTCTGTTCAGGCCGGTGATCGCCGGCCTGAACGCCGTCGCCAACCGGCTCGTCCGCCTCTTCGGCGTCGAGCCCACCGCGGAGCTGGCCTCCGCCCGCACCCCCGGCGAACTCGTCTCACTGGCCAGGCACTCCGCCCGGGCCGGCACCCTGGAACAGGACACCGCCGACCTCTTCGTCCGCACCCTCTCCCTGGCGGACCTCACCGCGCAGCACGTCATGACGCCGCGCGTGAAGGTCAGCGCCCTGCAGTCCTCCGCGACCGCGGAGGACGTCGTCAACCTCACCCGTGCCACCGGCCTGTCCCGCTTCCCCGTCTACCTGGAGCGCATCGACGAAATCGTCGGCATGGTGCACCTCAAGGACGCCCTCGCGGTGCCCACGCACGAACGGCTGCGCACGCCCGTCGGCCGGATCGCGCAGGCCCCGCTGCTCGTCCCGGAGACCCTGCCGGTGAAGCCCCTCCTGGAGCGGCTGCGCAGCGAGCAGCCCATCGCGGTCGTCGTCGACGAGTACGGCGGCACGGCCGGCGTCGTCACCCTGGAGGACATCGTCGAGGAACTCGTCGGCGAGGTCCGCGACGAGCACGACGGACACGACCTGCCCGAACTCGCCGTGGCCTCCTCCGAGGACGGCCGCCCCACCTGGGACGCCGACGGCAGCTGCCGCGTCGACGTCCTCCAGCGCATCGGCCTCGATGTGCCCGAGGGCCCGTACGAGACCGTCGCCGGCCTCGTCGCCGATCTGCTCGGCCGGATCCCGGCACCCGGTGACAAGGCCGAACTCCCGGGCTGGCGCCTGTCGGTCCGCCAGGTCGGGCACTACCGGGCCGAGCGGGTACGTCTGGTCAAGGCCGCGGACGCCGTGGCGGAGGCCGTCCGATGAGTCTGCTCCAACTTCTGTTCGCCGCCCTGCTCGTACTCGCCAACGGATTCTTCGTCGGTGCCGAGTTCGCGCTCGTCTCCGTACGCCGCAGCCAGATCGAACCGCTCGGCACCGCACGCGCCCGGCAGGTCATGTACGGCCTGGAGAACCTGCCGCAGATGATGGCCGCCGCCCAGTTCGGCATCACCGTCTGCTCGTTGACGCTCGGTGCCGTCGCCGAGCCCACCGTGGCCCGCCTCCTGGAGCCGGTCTTCCACGCGGTGCATCTGCCCGAAGGCATGATCCATCCGCTCGGGTACGTCATCGCTCTCGCCGCGGTCGTCTTTCTCCACCTCGTCGTCGGCGAGATGCTGCCGAAGAACCTGGCGATGGCGGCGCCGGAGAAGACCGCGCTGTGGCTCAGCCCCGGCCTGGTCGCCTTCGCCCGGCTGTGCAAGCCGGTCACCGCGGGCCTCGGTGCCTGCTCCCGCCTGATCCTGAAGCTCTTCCACGTCGAGCCGAAGGACGAGGTCGAGGCGGTCTTCACCAGCGAGCAGCTCAACCGCCTCGTGGAGGACGCGGGCCAGGCCGGGTTCCTCGACCCCGAGGAGCAGGAGCGCCTGGAGGACGCCCTGGAGCTGGGCTCCCGCCCGGTCACGGATGTGCTCCTGGACCGCGAGTCACTGGTGACGGTCGGCCCCTCGGTCACGCCGGGGCAGGTCGTCGCGCTCACCGCCCGCACCGGCTACTCCCGTTTCCCGGTGTGCGCGGAGAACGGCGCCTTCATGGGCTATCTGCACGTGAAGGACGTACTCGATCTGGAGGAGTCGGAGCGGGCCGTGCCGCAGCAGATCTGGCGCCCCATGACGACCCTGCGTTCCGAGCTCCCGCTGGACGACGCCCTGACCGTGATGCGCCGCGCCGCGACGCACCTCGCTCAGGTCGCCGACGCCTCGGGCCGCGTACTCGGCCTGGTCGCCCTGGAGGACGTACTGGAACTCCTGGTCGGCGAGGTACGCGACCCGGCACACCGGGCTGCTCCGGGGACCCAGCAGGCTCAGCAGGTGAAGACGCTGGCGGAGCCCGTCCCGAGCGGTGCTCCGGAGGAGGCCCTGGCGAGCTGAGGGGCAAGGGGGCAGGGCGCGAAAGTGACGCTCCTGTAGAGCGTCACTTTCGCGGTTACCACGGCCCCCGGGGACGCCCGGTCACAACGCCGACGGATCCTGGGGCCCCCGGCCCGACAGGACCTCGCCGTACGCCTGCATCAGGTCCGGCAGCCGCAGGGTGGACAGGTCGTCGCGGGTCAGCTCGCTCGTGTAGCCGGACAGCCGCAGATCGCGGTAGGCGCAGCTCTTCTCGTACAGAGTGCGCAGGAAGCGGCCGTTGCCGAGCTCGTCGATCCAGCCCTGGTCGACGACGTGCCCGCTGATGGAGCGCAGCTCGTCGAGCGCCTCCTCGTCCCACACGTCGCCGTTCTCGGCGGCCAGCACCTCGCCGATCGAGGTGAGTTCGAGGGGACGGTACGAGGGGAAGTCGACGCGGGTCGTGAAACGGGACGAAAGCCCGGGGTTGGCGGCGAGCAGGCGGTCCATGCCCTCGGGGTAGCCGGCGAGGATCACGACGAGATGGTCGCGGTTGTCCTCGGCGCGCTTGAGGAGCACCTGAAGCGCCTCGTCGCCGTATGCGTCGCCCTTGCTGTAGCCGGAGTTGGACAGTGAGTAGGCCTCGTCGACGAAGAGGACGCCGCCGATCGCGGAGTCGATCAGCTCGTTGGCCTTCACGGCGGTCTGGCCGAGGTACTCGCCCACCAGGTCGGCGCGCTGGGCCTCCACGAGGTGGTCGCCGCCGAGCAGCCCGAGTGCGTAGAAGACGCGGCCCAGGATGCGGGCCACCGTCGTCTTGCCGGTGCCGGAGGGGCCGGAGAAGACGAAGTGCCGCTTCGGCGGCTGCACGGGCAGGCCCTGCCCGGCGCGCAGCCGGGCCATGTTCAACTGCGCGGACAGCGCCTTCACCTGCCGCTTCACCGGCTCCAGGCCGACCATCCGCTCCAGCTCGGCGAGCGCCTCCTCGAGCAACGCGGGGTCGGTGGGGCCGGTCGGCAGCTGCGGAGGCTGGACCGGCACTATGGCCTTCTCGCGGACCGTGTCGGTCTCGGACGGCAGTCCGCCCGACGGCGGCAGATCGGGCTCCGACAGCTTGAGGTCCCGGCCCTCCGGGCCGAACAGCGCGTCGACGCCGTCCGGTCCGTCGATCATGTCCTGGACGCCGGTGAGCGTGATCGCCGCGAGGTCCACCGCGTCGTCGTACCCGTCGCCCTCGGAGATCGCCGCGAGCCGCGCCGAGGTGTCCATGAAGGCGGGGTCGACCCGGTGCACCGCCCGGTACAGGGGCAACGCCGCCGCCGAACGTCCCGTGCCCTCGTGCGCCCGCGCCAGCCAGTACCGCAACTCCTTGCGCTGCGGCTGCTCGCTGCGACAGCGCATCAGCGCGGCCGACAGCAGCGGCTGGGCCTGCCCGTACATCTCCAGGCGTACGCGCGCCATGCCGCCGAAGAGCCCGGCCTCGATGCCCAGCATCGGATCGTCGATCAGCGGATCGGTGTGCCGGACCAACTGCTCCCAGTCCTTGACCAGATAGGCCCGGCAGGCGTGCAGAAACCGCACCTGCGGATCGGCGTCCACCGGCGGCAGTCCCGCGAGCGCCCGGTCCAGCTCCGGGACATGGCGTCCGTCGAGCCAGTGCGAGGCGTGCGCGAGCAGCAGATCGCGCGGGCTCTCAAGCACGGGCTGCACCCACCAGCCCAGCCAGTACCAGGAGTTGAGAGTGCGCCGGTGGCGGGCGCGCTGTTCCCCGAAGCGCTCCCGGTGCCGGAACATCCGCAGCAGCGCGGTAGTCGTGTCGATGCGCAGCGCGTGCAGCCCGAGCCAGCCGTCGGCCATCCCCGGATCGATCCGGACCGCCGCTCGGAACTCCTCCTCCGCCTGCGGATAGGCCCCCATCGTGTAGGCGTCCACACCTCGCAGCCAGGCGAGGTCGGCCGGGGCCTCGGGGCCCTGCGTGCCGAAGTCCATCACGTCCCCCACAAACCGTGCCCCCGTTGAGTGCCGGGCGGGCCGGTGCCCGTCGGCAGCCTTCGTCGAACCGCTGTGCTGTGGACGGGAGTTGCGCGTTCGGTGCGGAGAGCAGCCGTCCGAAAGTCGCACCGAGAGGCATCGTACCCGCGGGGTGGTGCCCGGCCGAAGAGTGCCCGCACGACGGGTTCTTCGAGGTGGGAGCACATGGGGCGCACTCAGCGCGGTGACCGAGGGTGAGCGAAACATTTCGCGGAGCGTCCGGAATCCGGAATGAGGACAGAACGAAGCCCCCGATCACGGGGGAACAACCGGGGGCTTCGCGTCTGTCGGCGACTTCGGGAAGCCGCACATTGAGAACGTAAGACCTGTACGGCCCCTCGGTCAAGCCGAGTTGAAGCACTTGGGGCACTTCTCGGACACGCCTCTTCACGGGTTCAGCACATAGGAGATGGTCCGTCACGGTGCGTGACAATCTGGTCTGGTCCAGCGGTCCCAGCAGGTCCCGGAAGTACCTCAAATCCCCCTGAAAACCCCCGCACCAAGAGATCGGCAAAGGGCCGGGAAGGGTCCTCGGCGAAGTGGCGGCGCTCGGCGACGACCCAGCCTGCCCAGAAGTCCCTCTGCTCCGAACCGTCCCGCTGCCGGCCTCGCGCCCAGGCATCCTCGGACGCCAACTCCATCCACAGCAGGCACGCCAGAAACGGCCGCAACGCACGACGTCCCGCGCCGACACCCTCGACGAGCACCACGGGCGCCGGCGGCAGTTCGCGGACCGGCCCGAAGCGGCGCGCCTGCCAGTCGTAGGGCCGGTAGTGCGCACGCTCGCCGCGGCTCAGCGGCTCGACGACGTCCCGGAGCAGCCGCCCCGTCCACGCGAACAGCTCCTCGTGTGTGGCGATGTCGTCCAGGTGCAGTACGGGTACGCCGCCCAGCGCCTCGGCCAGCCGCCCCGCGAACGTCGTCTTCCCGGAGCCCGCGTGCCCGTCGATGCCGACCAGGCGGACGGGGCCGCAGGAGGGCGGCAGTCGGTGGAGGCGGGAGGCGAGGGTGTCTGGCGAGGTGTGCACATTGCCAGGGTATTTCCCGAACGCAGTGCCAATGGTTGTGACCAATATTGATCGGTGCCACGACCCTTGAGGTGCTGGCAGGGGACGGCACGGGCATCCATAGTTGGCGCACACCCGCACTTTGGACTCACCCGTTCCGGAAATCTGGGGGTCATCCGCACATGACCAGAGCCGAACAGCCCTCCCGCAGAAGCCTGTTGACCGTGGCGGTGGCCGCGGCAGTGGCGGGTGCCGCGAGCCCGGCGGCCGCCGCCGGCTCCTCCGCCCGCACCGCGCACGCCCCGTCGAAAGCACCGTCCGGCCAGGTCGACAACCGCGCCTGGACCTCGTACACCGACTGGCGCGGCGGCACCGCGGAGGGTACCCGCGCCGTCTCCGGGAAGCGTCCGGGCCTGGTGATCGCGACCCCCGCCGGCTGCACCGACTACGCGGACCCGCACACCGGCAGGACGGCCACCTGGGAGTACGCGCGATGGACCTCGTCCGTCCACCGTCTAGCCGCCCCCTCGACCGAGGTCATCGCCTCCTGGAACGCGCACACCCCGGCGGGGACCTGGCTCCAGATCGAGCTGGCGGGCACGTACTCCGACGGCACGGACACCCCCTGGTATGGGATGGGCCGCTGGGCGGCCGGTGACCAGGACATCAGGCGTACCTCGGTGGACGACCAGAGCGACGGCAAGAGCAGCGTCTGGACGGACACCTTCTCCATCGACGACGCGGCCTCGGGTCTGCGCCTCGTCTCCTACCGGCTGCGGCTGACCCTGTACCGCAAGCCCGGCGCGAAGATCACGCCCACCGTGTGGCGGCTCGGTGCGATGGGCTCCGACATCCCGGACCGCTTCACCGTCCCGGCCTCGACGCCCGGCCTCGCCAAGGAGCTGACGGTCCCGCGGTACTCGCAGGAGACCCACATCGGCCAGTACCCGGAGTACGACAACGGCGGCGAGGCCTGGTGCAGCCCCACCTCCTCGCAGATGATCATTGAGTACTGGGGACGCAGGCCCAGCGCCGAGGACCTGGCCTGGGTCGATCCCGACTTCGCGGATCCGCAGGTGTGCCATGCCGCCCGGTTCACCTACGACTACCAGTACGAAGGCTGCGGCAACTGGCCCTTCAACGCCGCGTACGCCGCCACGTACAAGGACCTCCAGGGCGTGGTGACGCGGCTCGGTTCGCTCACCGATCTGGAGACGCTGATCGCGGCGGGCATCCCGGCCATAACGTCCCAGTCGTTCCTCGAGTCCGAGCTGCCCGGAGCGGGTTACGGCACCGCGGGCCATCTGATGACCGTCATCGGATTCACGGCCGACGGTGACGTGATCGCCAACGACCCGAACTCACCGAGCAACGAGGCGGTGCGGCGGGTCTACCAGCGGCGTGCCTGGGAGAACATCTGGCTCCGTACCAAGAGGTACAACGCCTCCGGGAACGTGGTCTCCGGGACCGGCGGGGTCTGTTACCTCTACTTCCCGGCGCATCCCACGGCGCGCCAGCGGAAGGCGCTGGCGGCGGTCGGCATCCGCTGACAGGGGCGCTGACCTGGGCATACGGGACGTGACCAAGGTCTCCCCCGCAAAAGCCGATTCCGGTGGCAAGGTGGGCAGCCCCCGGGGCCGAGGGATCCAGTGACCTCGGGGGAGTCCACCGACCGAAGCCAACGCGAGCGAGCCGCCATGACCGCGACCTCTGTCACCGCCGGACGCCTTCAGACCCGTACCGGCGGCCCCAAGGACGACGACCCGAAGATCCTCGAGCACCTTGCCGGCTGGACCCTCGTGGTGGTGCTCGCGATGCTCGTCACACAGCTCGGCATGATCTGACGGCTGGCCTGCGGGGCAGCGGAAACAGTCGAAGAGAGTCGAACGGGCCGGTGGCGGGGGTCTGACATACTGCCAGCGAAAGTTTCGGAGGCAGTTGAAGACCAGGGCTGAAATTGAACCATAGTCAACGGCACGACGACCGCCCACGGGCACGCGGCACCGACCGCTCCTTGGCGCGTCGTGCCGAACTCATCGCCATCGGGCGGAAGTTATTCGCCGACACGTCCTACGACACACTGTCGATGGACGACATCGCCAAGCACGCACACGTCGCCAAGGGCTTGATCTACTACTACTTCAAGTCCAAGCGCGGCTACTACCTGGCCATCATCGAGGACTCGGTGGCCGACTTGATCTCCCGCGCGGCCGGCGGCCTCGAACTGCCGCCCTATGAACGGGTGCACCGCACCATCGACGGCTACCTGCGCTACGCCGAGCACCACCAGGCCGCGTACCGCGCGATCATCACCGGCGGTGTCGGCTTCGACGCCGAGGTGCTCGCCATCCGCGACGGCGTGCGCGAAGCCATCCTCGAGACCATCGCCGAGGGGGCGTACGGCCGCCGCCAGGTCGCTCCGCTGCCCCGCATGGCGCTGCTCGGCTGGCTGTGCAGCGTCGAGGGCACCACCCTCGACTGGATCGACCACCAGGCACTCCCGCGCGATGTGATGCGCGAACTGCTGGTGAAGATGCTCGGCGGCGCCCTGCGGGCGATCGAGGACCTCGACCCCTCGTACCCGACGCCGGAAGCCGCCCGCAACGCCTGAGCGAAGAGCGGGGGCCCGCCGACCCCCGCCCCAAGTGACGTACGGGATCAGTTAGTTGATCGCCCGGATCAGCTCGCCGTCCGCGGTGTCACCGCTCAGCTCCCAGAAGAAAGTACCTCCCAGGCCCTGCTGGTTCTTGTAGGCCGTCTTCCCGGCGATGGTCGACGGGGTGTCGTAACTCCACCAGTCGCTGCCGCACTTGGCGTATGCCGTGCCGCCGACCGTGCCTGTCGCCGGGCACTTCGTCTTGAGCACCTTGTAGTCGTCGATGCCCTGCTCGTACGTTCCCGCCGCCGGACCGGTGGCGGTGCCGCCGGGCGCCTCCTGGGTGACACCGGTCCAGCCGCGCCCGTAGAAGCCGATGCCGAGCAGCAGCTTCGAGGCCGGGATGCCGAGGCCCTTGAGCTTGTTGATGGTCGCGGAGGTGTGGAACTCCGCCTTCGGGATCCCGGGGTACGAGGTCAACGGCGAGTGCGGAGCCGTCGGACCGGTCGCGTCGAAGGCGCCGAAGAAGTCGTACGTCATCGGGTTGTACCAGTCGACGTACTGAGCGGCGCCCGCGTAGTCCGCAGCGTCGATCTTGCCGCCGCTGGTGGCGTCGGCCGGGATCGCCGCCGTGACCAGCGAGGAGCCGCCGAACTTCGCGCGCACCGCCGACATCAGCTTCCCGTACGCCTCCCTGCCGCTGGTGTCGCAGGTCAGGCCGCACGCGTTCGGGTACTCCCAGTCGATGTCGATCCCGTCGAAGACGTCCGCCCACTTGGAGTTCTCGACCAGGTCGTAGCAGGACTGGGCGAAGGCGGCCGGGTTCCCGGCGGCCTCGGCGAAGCCGCCGGACCAGGTCCAGCCCCCGAAGGACCAGAGGACCTTGAGGTTCGGGTGCTTCTTCTTCAGCTCGCGCAGCTGGTTGAAGGTGCCGCGCAGGGGCTGGTCCCAGGTGTCGGCGGTGCCGTCGACGGACTCGGCCGCGGTGTACGTCCGTTCCGTCGCCGCGTAGGAGTCGCCCATGGCGCACTTGCCGCCGGTGACGTTGCCGAAGGCGTAGTTGATGTGGGTGAGTTTGGCCGCCGAGCCGGACGTGTCGATGTTCTTGACGAGGTAGTTGCGGGCGTAGGTGCCCCACTCGGTGAAGTAGCCGACGACCTTCGAGCCGGGTGCGGCGGCCTCCTGCGCCGAGCCGGCCGCAGTGGCCTCTTGCGACGCGGTGGCGGCGGGGCCGGCGCCGGCGAGCAGTCCCGCACCGAGGACGGTGCAGCACACGGCGGAGATGAGTGTCCGGAAGCGGGCGGGGGGACGTTGCGGTCTGAGCATCGGGTCACCTCGTGGGGAGAGGGGCGTGGGGGAGTGGTGTCGGCCCTGCCGGGTGGCGTTCGGGCAGGACGGTACCGCTTGGCATGAACGCGTTCGACGCTGGGGGAACAGTAGAAGGACTAGACCAGTGCGTCAATGGTTCGGACCAATCCGAATGTGTTCTAATTAACGAGCGTTAACCGGTGACGCGCTGCTGCGGACCGGGCATACTCACAGCGCACAGCCGCTGGTCAGCTCCCTCCGCGACCCGGACGGACAGCATCGGCTGGGCACTGTGAGACCCGGTGGAGCCCCCTAAAACCAAGGCGGACGCTCGCCGAAGTGCCCGACAGGGAGGAGAGCGTCGCCATGCCCGACCACGCCCCGCAGCCGGTGGACCGTCAACTGCCCACGGACGAGGCCCGGGATCTGATCTCGCTCGTCCGCGACATCGCGCAGCGCGAGATCGCCCCGAAGGCGGCCGAGGAGGAGGACGCCGGGCACTTCCCGCGCGACGTCTTCACGCTGCTCTCCGAGTCGGGACTGCTCGGCCTTCCGTACGACTCCGAGTACGGCGGCGGTGACCAGCCGTACGAGGTCTATCTCCAGGTCCTCGAAGAGCTCGCCGCGGCCCGGATCACCGTCGGCCTCGGCGTCAGCGTGCACTCCCTGTCCTGCCACGCCCTCGCCCACTACGGCACCAAGGAACAGCAGGTCGAGCATCTGCCGACCATGCTCGGCGGCGGCCTCCTCGGGGCGTACTGCCTCTCCGAGCCGTCCTCGGGATCCGATGCCGCCAGCATGCGGACGAAGGCCGTACGGGACGGGGAGGACTGGGTTCTCACCGGCACCAAGGCCTGGATCACCCATGGTGGGATTGCCGACTTCTACACCGTGTTCGCACGCAGCGGCGGCGAGGGGACACGTGGCATCACGGCGTTCCTGGTGCCCGGTGACGCCGAGGGGCTGAGTGTGGCGGCGCCCGAGAAGAAGATGGGCATGAAGGGCTCGCCCACCGCCCAGGTGCACTTCGACGGGGTGCGGATCTCCGACGACCGGCGCATCGGCGACGAGGGCCAGGGCTTCGCGATCGCCCTGTCCGCGCTCGACTCCGGGCGGCTCGGTATCGCGGCCTGTGCGATCGGTGTGGCCCAGGCGGCGCTGGACGAGGCGGTCGCGTACGCCATCGGGCGCGAGCAGTTCGGCCGGCGGATCGCGGACTTCCAGGGCCTGCGCTTCATGCTCGCGGACATGGCGACCCAGATCGAGGCGGGCCGGGCGCTCTATCTCACGGCCGCCCGGCTGCGGGACGCGGGGCGGCCGTTCTCCAAGCAGGCGGCCATGGCGAAACTGCTCTGCACGGACGCCGCGATGAAGGTCACCACGGACGCCGTCCAGGTGCTCGGCGGGTACGGCTACACCGCGGACTTCCCCGTCGAGCGCTACATGCGCGAGGCGAAGGTGCTGCAGATCGTCGAGGGCACCAATCAGATCCAGCGGATGGTCATCGCTCGTCACCTCGCTGGTCCCGAGTCGCGGTGAACAGTCGCCCGTACCCGTATCCGTACATGACCGAGGGCGCGACGAGCCGGACCCACTCGGGGTCGTGACGCCCTGGCAGGGTCCGGCCTCCTTTGGCCCAAGTGCGAAGCAGAGCACGGTAGATGGGCGGATCCTGGGGCTGCCGTGCTGCCTGTGGCGCCTGTGCCTGCGGTGCCTTTGCCTTCGGTGTCTGGGCTGATGGCTTTTCAGCCTGCTGCTGTGTGCTCTCGGACGCCGATTCCGCGGGTGCCGGAACGATAATCCTGCGGCGACGGCTCGTCTCTGCATAGGTGGAGGTCATACCGGGGCCAACGCGTCGAGGCCGGACAAGTCACCAGCCACGGAATCGCCCGTCAGTTCATGGCGGAGCCCGTATGGGGGTTCGGAACCCAGCCGGTCAGCCTTGACGAAGTCCGCTGCGGCCCCGCGCCCCTAGGGAGGCCGCAGGCCCCTCAGGGGGCGCGGTGCCGTATCGATTTGCGGCTCCGCCACGCGGGCGCGACCAGCCCCCGTCAGGGGCGCGGGGCTGCATTGATGTGCGGCTCCGCCGCGTGGGCGCGATCAGCCACAACGAACCCGCAGCTTCGAAACCGCCTAACCCAGCGGAGCGCCTACGCGGCGCATCACCGGCACCCGGATGGGGCGCGAGCCGGGGCCGCCGGCGTGCGAGAAGGGTTGTGTGCGCCAGTCGAGTCCCTGAGGAAGCGTCAACAGCAGGGCGGTGTCCTGCTCCTGAGCCTCCATCGACTCGTCGGCGGGCCGGGCCTCGGCCGCCGCGCGGCCCGTACCGGCGCAGACCGTGAGCCCGAACGGGTTCCACGGGGTGGCGCACAGTGCGTGCTCCGGCAGGACCTCCTCGTCCGCGAGGAGTGCGATGGGCTGCGCGCAGTCCGGGCAGATCACCCGGTACATCTCGAAGGTGTCGTACGCGTCGAACTCGTCCTCAGCCGGTTCAACACCCTCCGGCGCGGGCTCGACGACCGGCTGCTGCCGCTTGGGTGCGGTACGACCGGGGCGCTTCAGACTCTGCATAGATTTTCTCCCCCTCGGGTGGGCCGACAAGGCGCTGCGGCCTCGACCACAGCAAGCACTTCCCGTCCCGTCTCGGCGGTAATCACGAGGACATCACGGAACCTGTAGTCACACTGTGGCGTTCGTCACATGCCGCCCGCAGGTGCCGGACGCGGTGCATTTGTCCCCACGTGGCTCGCCGGGTCGCCCCCATCAGATCACAAACCGGGTATGACCTGCGCCGCTGAGGTACCGGCGAGGATCAAGGGCCCTGTAGGTTCCTGCCATGGAGGAGCTCGACCGACAGATCGTGCAGCTGCTCGTCGAGGACGGGCGGATGAGCTACACCGACCTGGGCAAGGCCACCGGACTGTCCACGTCGGCCGTGCACCAGCGGGTGCGCCGGCTTGAGCAGCGCGGCGTGATCCGCGGCTATGCGGCGGTCGTCGACCCGGAGGCCGTCGGGCTGCCGCTGACGGCCTTCATCTCGGTGAAACCGTTCGACCCCAGCGCCCCGGACGACATCGCGGAACGACTGTCCGGCGTCCCCGAGATCGAGGCCTGCCACAGCGTCGCGGGAGACGAGAACTACATCCTCAAGGTCCGCGTCTCGACCCCCCACGAGCTGGAGGAACTGCTCGCGCGCCTCCGCTCGCTGGCCGGCGTGTCGACGCGTACGACGGTCGTCCTGTCGACGCCGTACGAGGCACGGCCACCCAAGATCTGAACCCCCGGAGGAGCCCCGGAAGAGGGGTGCGGGCGTCGAGGGGCGAAACTGTTCTCCATGAGTGAGAGCACCGCCACCCCACGTACCGTGCTGCTGCGCGGCGGGGAAGTCCACAGCCCCGCCGACCCGTTCGCCACCGCGATGGTCGTGGAACGCGGGCAGGTCGCCTGGGTCGGCTCCGAGGGCGCGGCCGACGCGTTCGCGGACGGGGTCGGCGAGGTGGTGGACCTCGAAGGCGCCCTGGTCACCCCGGCGTTCACCGACGCCCATGTGCACAGTACGGCCACCGGGCTCGCCCTCACCGGCCTCGATCTGTCCGACGCGCCCTCCCTGGCGGCGGCCCTCGATCTCGTACGGGACTTCGCCGCGGCCCGCCCCGGCGACCGGGTCCTCCTCGGTCACGGCTGGGACGCCGCCCGCTGGCCCGAGCGGCGCCCGCCCCGGCGGGAAGAACTCGATGAGGTCACCGGCGGTCGCCCGCTCTACCTCAGCCGGATCGACGTGCACTCCGCCGTCGCGACCACGGCCCTGCTGGATCTGGCGCCAGGGGTGCGGGAGAAGGCGGGCTTCGAGGCCGGGCAACCGCTCACCCGGGACGCCCACCACGTCGTCCGCGCCGCGGCTCTGGGAGCCGTCACCCCGGCCCAGCGCACCGAGGCCCAGCGTGCCGCGCTGGCGCACGCCGCCTCGCTCGGCATCGGCTCCGTCCACGAGTGCGCGGGCCCCGAGATCTCCTCCGAGGACGACTTCACCGGGCTGCTGCGGCTCGCCGCGGAGGAGGCAGGACCGAGGGTCGTCGGTTACTGGGCCGAGCAGGACGTCACGAAGGCCCGCTTCCTGGGCGCGATCGGCGCCGCGGGCGACCTCTTCGTCGACGGCGCGCTCGGCTCGCACACGGCCTGCCTGCACCGGCCGTATGCGGACGCCGGCCACACCGGCACCTCCTACCTGGGCGCCTCCGACGTCGCCGCCCATGTGGTGGCCTGTACGGAAGCGGGACTGCAGGCAGGCTTCCACGCCATCGGGGACGCCGCCGTCACCGCGGTGGTCGAGGGAACGCGCGCCGCCGCCGAGAAGATCGGCCTGGCCCGTGTCCGGGCGGCCCGGCACCGCGTCGAGCACGCCGAGATGCTCACCCCCGAGACCATCGCCGGCTTCGCCGAACTCGGCCTCACCGCCTCCGTCCAGCCCGCCTTCGACGCGCTGTGGGGCGGCGAGGACGGCATGTACGCCGAGCGCCTGGGCGCCGAACGGGCCCGTACGCTCAACCCGTTCGCGGCCCTGCTGCGTACCGGCGTACCGCTTGCCTTCGGCTCCGACAGTCCCGTCACCCCGCTCGACCCGTGGGGCACCGTCCGTGCCGCGGCCTTCCACCGCACACCGGAACACCGGATCTCCGTACGCGCCGCCTTCACGGCCCATACGCGGGGCGGCTGGCGGGCGATCGGCCGGGACGAGGCGGGTGTCCTGGCGCCGGGCGCACCCGCCGACTACGCTGTGTGGCGCGCCGATGAACTGGTCGTCCAGGCCCCGGACGACCGGGTCGCCCGCTGGTCGACCGACCCCCGCTCCGGCACCCCCGGACTGCCCGACCTGACGCCCGGGACACCCCTTCCCGTCTGTCTGCGGACCGTCGTGGGCGGGCGCACCGTGTTTGTACGGCCGGAGGGGTGATGTGCCGGGGCGGCCCGGCACCGGTCTCCACCAGGCACTCTGTCCCGCCACCTGCGTATCCTCCGCGCTGACCAGGCGGTTGAGTGAAAGTCCGCAGCTCGAACGGCTGTTGACAGCAAGCGGCGGGTGGCCGGTAGGTTCGGCCGGGTCCACCACCGGACGTCCGACCGCGGAGGTTCCGAGCAGCCCTCGAAGCGCCGCTGTGTCAGGGGTGGTGTGCCGCACCGGCGCACCACAACTGGGAGCCAGGCCCAGCGCTCGCGCCACGGGGGCGGGGGAACGTTCCGCCGGTCGGCAGGTGTGACCCGGGTGGGGCCCGGCGCTCAGTAGACAACGGCTCTAGGTCGATCCGCAGCCAGCGGGTCCCAGGTCGGCCCGAAGGGCGCCGGGTCCCGATCCGCTGTATCTTCCCCTTCTCAGGTCTCCCGGGCCGCCGTACCTGTCTGCGCCGTAGCGGACGCTCGCTATGGTGGAGCCCCTCTCGCACGGATGTCTTAAGGGGAAGCTGTGAACGACGGCGGTGGGCGACAGTTCGGTCCGCTCGGCACCACCTTGGTGATCATCCCCACCTACAACGAGGTGGAGAACATCAGGGCGATCGTCCGCCGGGTGCGGGCCGCGGTGCCCGAGGCGCACGTCCTGGTCGCCGACGACAACAGTCCCGACGGCACCGGCAAACACGCCGACGAGCTGTCCGCCGAGGACGACCATGTCCATGTGCTGCACCGCAAGGGCAAGGAGGGCCTCGGCGCCGCCTACCTCGCGGGCTTCCGGTGGGGGATCGAGCACGATTACGGCGTACTGGTCGAGATGGACGCCGACGGTTCGCACCGGCCCGAGGAACTGCCCCGGCTGCTCACCGCACTCAAGGGCGCCGACCTGGTCCTCGGCTCCAGGTGGGTACCCGGCGGGCGGGTCGTGAACTGGCCCAGGTCCAGGGAGTTCATCTCGCGCGGCGGCAGCCTGTACTCCCGCGTCCTGCTCGACGTACCGATCCGCGATGTCACCGGCGGCTACCGCGCGTTCCGCCGGAAGACCCTCGAAGGTCTCGGCCTCGACGACGTCGCCTCCCAGGGCTACTGCTTCCAGGTCGACCTGGCACGCCGCGCCGTCAAGGCCGGCTACCACGTCGTCGAGGTACCCATCACGTTCGTCGAGCGCGAGCTCGGAGACTCCAAGATGAGCCGCGACATCCTCGTGGAGGCGCTGTGGCGGGTCACGACGTGGGGTGTGGGGGAGCGGGCGGGGCGGATCCTGGGGCGTAAGTCGCCTTGATCCGTGGGGTCTTGGGCAGAATTGATCGCCCCCTTATCCCGTACTGAGCCTGGCCCAGGCACACTGGACCTATGACGACTGGCGCTCCGACCCCGACGTACCCCGCGCGACCGCGGCGGTCCCGGCTGCGTACGTTCCTGCCGCTCGGCATCGCCGCATGGCTGGTCCTGGAGATCTGGCTGCTGACCGTGGTGGCGGGCGCGGCGGGTGGCTGGGCCGTCTTTCTGCTGCTCGTGGCCGGGTTCGTGCTGGGTTCCGTGGTCATCAAGCGGGCCGGGCGCCGAGCTTTCCGGGCCCTGAGCGAGGCGCTGCAACAGCAGCAGAGCGGGGTGCTGCCGCAGGGTGAGCGGGGCAGCGAAGGCAATGGCCTGATGATGCTGGGCGGCCTGCTTCTGATGCTGCCGGGCCTGATCTCCGACGCGTTCGGCCTGGTCCTGCTGATCCCGCCGGTCCAGAAGTCCCTGAGCCGCTACGCGGAGCGCACCTTCGAACGCAAGATGCGCGAGGCCACTCCCGGCACCCTGGGCGACGCCTTTCAACAGGCCCGCATGCATCGCCCCGACGGCAAGGTCGTACCGGGCGAGGTCATCCACGACGACGAGCGCCGGGGACCTGAGGGGGAGCCCGGGCCGCGTCCGCCGCTGACCAGCTGAGTCCGGCGCCCCGTTGAGGGGCGCGGGACTGTGTCGATATGCGGCTCCGCCGCGTGGGCGCGACAACCCGCAGTCGAAGACACGGGCCAGCGCAAATCAGCCCGTCCGGCGTTTGAGGACGAGCCCGCCAGGGTGATGGGGGTCTGGGGGCGCAGCCCCCAGGACAGCGACCACTACTCAGCGGCACTCAAAACACAACAGAACCGCGGGTGCCGTACACCTAGGTACGGCACCCGCGGTCCCGGGTGCGCTCTCTATGCCGCCCAACCCCCGGAGGGGCTACGCGGACTTGCGGCTGTCCCGCGGATGTACCGCGATGTTCATGGCGCCGGATCGGAGAACGGCCAGGCGCTCCGCGAGGACCTCTTCGAGTTCCTCGCGCGTGCGCCGCTCCATCAGCATGTCCCAATGCGTGCGCGCGGGCTTGGCCTTCTTCTCTTCGGGGCCATCGCCGTCCACGAGGAGTGCCTGGGCCCCGCAGACCTTGCACTCCCACTCCGGCGGGATCTCCGCCTCCACCGAGAAGGGCATCTCAAAACGATGGCCCTTCTCGCATGCGTACTCCACGGCCTGGCGTGGGGCCAGGTCGATGCCGCGGTCAGTCTCGTAGCTGGTCACCACGAGGCGCGTGCCGCGAAGAGCTCGCTCACTCATGAATCGTGCCTCCCGGGCTTGTCGCCCACAGGACAGGTGTCGCTGTCGTCGTCATCCGGTCAACGTCCGGTCGGCGGTAAAGATTCCCGTTGCGGGTCATGCGTCGCCGTCGTAGCCGCCCCTTGTTGTACCCACCAGCGCCCGGTTTGTCACATCTGAGAGCAGATGTCACCCAACGTTTCGACTTCTTTGACGCGCAGTAACGGTACGCCTGGCAGGCCAAACGCGTACACTACCGGCCTTTGGCCCCAGGTGCTAAATCGGTGCTAGATCCGGTCCGGAACCGGGTTGCCCGCATCCCGCACCGCCTGCCGCACCGAAACCCGCGCGAGCAGCACGAATCCGATGACGAAGAAGGCCACGAGCGAGATGATCGCGTCCCGGTAACTTCCGGTCAGCTGGTAGGTCAGACCGAACAGAAGCGGGCCCAGCCAGCTCATGCCGCGGTCGCTCATCTCGTACGCCGAGAAGTACTCGGCCTCCTTGCCCCGCGGCACCAGATGCGAGAACAGCGAGCGGGACAGCGCCTGGCTCCCGCCGAGCACGAGGCCGATCCCGGCGGCGAGCACGAAGAACCACACGGGTGAGCCCGCGGGCAGGAAGTAACCCGCCCCGATCGTCACCGTCCACGCCACCAGTGAGCCGAGAATCGTGCGCTTCGCGCCGTACACGCGCGCGAGCCGCCCCATGCCGAGCGCCCCGGCCACGGCCAGCAGCTGGACGAGCAGCACCGCGACGATCAGGGTCGACTGGCCGAGGTCCAGCTCTTCGGAGCCGTACACGGAGGCCTGTGAGATGACCGTCTGGATGCCGTCGTTGTAGACGAGATAGGCCAGCAGGAAGGCGAGCGTCCGGGGTTTGCGCCGCATGTCCCGCACGGTGGCGGCCAGTTGACGCCAGCCTTGCACGGACGTCCCTTCCCGGGGCGTCGTACGGCGATCGCGCAGCCGCTTGAGCGGTACGAGCGTGAAGGCGCCCCACCAGATGCCCGCGGAAGCCAGACAGATGCGTACGGCCATCGCCTCCGAGAGGCCGAAGCTGTCATGGGCCGTGAACAGCACCAGGTTCGCCACCAGAACCAGCGCGCCCGCCGCGTAACCGAAGGCCCAGCCCCTGGACGAGACGGCGTCACGCTCCTCGGGCGGGGCGATCTGCGGCAGATAGGAGTTGTAGAGCACCATCGAGACGGCCAGCGAGGCATTGGCCACGATCAGCAGGAAGCCGCCCAGCAGATAGCGGTCGCCGTCCAGGAAGAACATCCCGGTGGTGGCCGCGGCGCCCACATAGGCGGCGGTCGCGAGCAGCGGCTTCTTGCGCCCGGTACGGTCGGCCGCCGCTCCCGCCAGGGGCATCACGAAGATCGACAGGATCACGGACGCGGACACGGAGTACGCGAAGAAGGAACCCGCGCGGACCGGGATCCCCAGGGGGTGCACGAAGCCGTCCGCGTCCGCCGCCGACTCGGCGACCGACGTCAGGTAGGGCCCGAGGAACACCGTCAGGACACTCGTCGAATAGACGGAGCAGGCCCAGTCGTAGACGTACCAGCCGTGTTGTTCGCGGCGCCGTCCGGCCGCGTCGTCGGCCGCCTCCGTCCGCACGGTGTCGGTGTCCATCCGTGCCCTCGCTTCCCCGTCGCAGTCCCCGTACGCGGAACGCCGCGCGGGGCGCCGGGCCGCTCAGACCCAGGTGCCGCGGTCCTTGAGGACCCCGCGCAGCGTCTCGATGTGATCGGTCATGATGCCATCGACTCCGAGATCCAGAAGACGGTGCATCCGCTCGGGCTCGTTGACGGTCCACACGTGGACATGCAGCCCGCGCGCGTGGGCGGCGCGTACGAAGCGGTGGTCGACCACCGGGACACCCGACTGGGACTCGGGCACCTGCGCGCAGACCGCCGAGCGGCGCAACGCCGCGGGGACGCCCCATGACTGCAGGCGCAGCCCCAGGACACCCCGGGTGCCGTACGAGGTCGCCAGGCGCGCCCCGGCCAGGTGCTGGGCGCGGGACACGCGCGCCTCGGAGAAGGAGCCGACGCAGACGCGGTCCCAGGAGTTGGTGCGGCCGATCAGATCGAGCAGCGGGTGCAGGGCGGGCTCCGTCTTGATGTCGACGTTCCAGCGGACGTCGGGGAACGTCTCCAGGAGCTCCTCGAAGAGGGGCACCGGTTCGCCACCGGCCACGCGCGCGTGCCGTACGTCGTCCCAGGGGAGGTCCGCTATCCGGCCCGCCCCGTCGGTCACCCGGTCCAGCGTCGCGTCGTGGAAGGCGACGAGCCGGCCGTCGGCAGTGGCGTGCACATCGGTCTCGATGTACCGATAGCCCGCCTCGACCGCGCGCCGGAACTGCGCCACGGTGTTCTCCAGTCCGTCCGCCGCCCCGCCCCGGTGGGCGAAGGCGATCGGGCCGGGATGGTCGAGATAGGGATGGCGTATCCGTGTGGTCACCGGCGCAGTATCGCCCGCTTCGGTTGACCCCCGGCAACGACGGTGCTGCCGTCCTCCGAGGGAACGGCGAACACCCGCAGGAACAGCTGGGCGAGCGGGCCGATCGACAGCGCGTACAGGACCGTGCCGATGCCGACGGTGCCGCCGAGTGCGAACCCGGTCGCCACGACCGTGATCTCGATGGCCGTGCGCACCAGGCGGATCGAGACTCCCGTGCGCTGGTGCAGCCCCGTCATCAGGCCGTCGCGGGGGCCGGCCCCGAAGCGCGCCGCGATGTACATGCCCGTCGCCACGCCGTGCAGGACGATCCCCGCGACCAGCAGCGGGACGCGGACCGCCAGGGTGCGGGCGTCCGGTACGAGGGCCAGTGTCGCGTCCAGCGCGACACCGATCACCAGGACGTTGGAGATCGTTCCGAGCCCGGGCCGCTGACGCAGCGGGATCCACAGCAGCAGCACCGAGGCACCCACGAGTGTCAGCACCACACCGATCGACAGCCCCGTCCGCTCGGCGAGCCCTTCGTGCAGCACGTTCCACGGCTCCAGCCCCAGGCCCGATCTGACGAGGAGTGCCGAGCTCGCGCCGTACAGCGTGAGACCGCCGTAGAGCTGCGACAGCCGCCGTAGGAGATGCCCCTGTGTGGACAAGACGTGCCCCCTGAGATGGTGGTAGTGGCCTGATGCATGACACCCTGTGGCTTGGCAGGACCTGCCATCCATGGCCAATTCGGGGAAGGTGGACTGGAAATCATGGCTCAGTGGACTTCTGCGATCGGTGCCGCGCAGCTGGCCCGGCTGCTCAACTCTCAGCAGGAGCGCCCTGCCGGTCCCGGTACGCGACGCCCGCCCGCCTATCGCGCCCTCGCCGACGGCATCCGGCTGCTCGTGCTCGAAGGGCGCGTCCCCGTGGCCGCGCGACTGCCCGCCGAACGGGAACTGGCCCTCTCCTTGTCCGTCAGCCGCACCACCGTGGCCGCCGCCTATGAGTCGCTGCGCAGTGAGGGGTTCCTGGAGTCCCGTCGGGGAGCGGGGAGTTGGACCGCCGTGCCGGCCGGCAATCCGCTGCCCGCGCGCGGTCTCGAACCGCTGCCGCCCGATGCGCTCGGCTCCATGATCGACCTCGGCTGCGCGGCCCTGCCCGCGCCCGAGCCCTGGCTCACCCGTGCCGTACAGGGCGCCCTGGAGGAGCTGCCGCCGTACGCCCACACCCACGGCGACTATCCGGCGGGGCTGCCCGCGCTGCGTACGACGATTGCCGAGCGCTACACCGCGCGCGGCATTCCCACGATGCCCGAGCAGATCATGGTGACCACCGGCGCCATGGGAGCCATCGACGCCATCTGCCACCTCTTCGCCGGGCGCGGTGAGCGCATCGCCGTCGAGTCGCCCAGCTACGCCAACATCCTCCAGTTGATGCGCGAGGCGGGAGCCCGTCTGGTGCCCGTCGCCATGGCCGAGGGGCTCGCGGGTTGGGACATGGACCGCTGGCGGCAGGTGCTGCGCGACGCGGCGCCCCGTCTCGCGTACGTCGTCGCGGACTTCCACAACCCGACCGGCGCGCTCGCCGACGAGGACCAGCGACGGCGGCTCGTCGACGCGGCGCGGTCCGCCGGCACCGTGCTGGTCGTGGACGAGACCATGAGCGAGCTGCATCTGGACGAAGGGCTCGAACTGCCGCGCCCCGTCTGCGGTTTCGACCCGGCCGGGTCGACGGTGATCACAGTGGGCTCGGCCAGCAAGGCGTTCTGGGCGGGCATGCGGATCGGCTGGGTGCGGGCGGCGCCCGATGTGATCCGCAGCCTGGTCGCGGCACGCGCGTACGCCGATCTGGGCACCCCCGTCCTGGAACAGCTGGCCGTGAACTGGCTGCTCAGCACCGGAGGTTGGGAACAGGCAGTGGACATCCGGCGGGACCAGGCCCGCGAGAACCGCGACGCGCTCGTGGCCGCCGTACGCCGTGAGCTGCCCCGCTGGGAGTTCGAGGTGCCGCACGGCGGGCTCACGCTGTGGGTGCGTACCGGAGGGCTGTCGGGCTCGCGGCTGGCCGAGGTCGGCGAGCGGGTGGGCGTACGGGTGCCGTCAGGGCCACGCTTCGGAGTGGACGGGGCCTTCGAGGGCTATGTCCGGCTGCCGTTCACCGTCGGCGGCGCGGTGGCCGAGGAGGCCGCGGCGCGTCTGGCCGCGGCGGCCCGTCTGGTGGAGACGGGAGCGAACGGGGCGACGGAGACACCGCGCACCTTCGTGGCGTGACGCCGCGTTCGGACCTCCAGACCTCCCGCAACCCGTCAGCCTTCCGCCACGACCTTCGTGCCCTTCGTGAGGACCGTTCGGTCTTCCGCCGGGGCGTCGGCGGGCTCCGGGTCCGCCGGAGCGGTGCGCTCCGGCAGGAGGCTCAGGACCGCCTGGCGGTGGGCCTCGCTCGTTGCCTCGTCGTACGGGTCCGGGGTCGCCGGAACCTGGAGGCGGTGCATCGGACCCATGCCCAGCCGGGCGTAGCCGCGGCCGGCGGGCACGTTCGGGGTCGGGGTGGTGGGCGGACGCGTCCCGAGCGCCGCTTCGAGCTGCGCGGCAGAAGCCGGGCCGAGCACGACACGCGCGCGCGTGTGCTGACGTACCGGGTCGATGAGGGACTCCATGCCGTCGAACTGCTCGGCCACCGCCACCGTCACACCGGCCGTGCGTCCGTGCCGCAACGGCACCTGGAGGAGGGACTGCGGGTCGCGGCGCCCCTCGGCCGCCGCCAGCTGCCCGAGCACCGTCGGGCGGTCCAGGAGGAGCCAGAGCGGACGCAGCGTGTCGTCCGGCGGGGACTGGCCCGCCTGACGGGCCCGGTTCATGGCGATGAGGCGTCGCTCCGTCTCGTGCGCCGCCCACTCCAGACCGGCCAGGGCCCCGGTCAGATCGCACTCGACGGCCAGTACGCCGGCGCGGCCCGTGAGGCACGCGAACTCGCCCGTGCCGCCGCCCTCGACGATCAGCACGTCACCGTGCTGGAGGACCTGCAGTGCGATCGACCTCAGAAGGGTGGTCGTGCCGCTCCCGGGACCGCCGACCGCGAGAAGGTGCGGCTCGGTCGAGCGCACGCCGGTGCGCCAGACGACCGGCGGAACGTCGCGCCGTTCCCCACCGGCGATGACAGGGAGCGTGCGCTGGACGCCCGCCGGGTCGGTGAAGCCGAGCACCGTCTCGCCCGGAGCCGTGACGAAGCGCTGGGCGGCGATGTCGACGGGGAGCGGTGGCAGGGCCGTGACGGTGAGCTGATTGCCCTCCTCGTCCCACTCGAAGCGGTACTCCCGGCCACGGCCCGACTTCGTGTGCAGCAACTGCTCGATACGTGCGCGGGAGGCCGCCTCGCCGTCCGTGAAGTACGCCGGGTAGCGGATCGTCAGCTGTGAGATGCGGCCGGTGCCGTCGAACGCGTACGAGACGAAGGCCTTCGCCCACTGCCCGCCGTGTGTGAACAGGGGAGCGGGGTCCTCGGGGACCGAGAAGTATGGGACGAGCGCCTCGTAGAGCGACTCCAGGCGCTTGGTCTGCGCCTCGTCGGGGCCCGTCGGCCGGGACGGGGTGCGGTCCCGGCCGTGCCAGGCGGCAGCCGCCATGAGGGTGAGGGCGGCGAGCAGTGGCCCGAAGGGCAGGAGAGCGACGACCAGCACGATCGAGGTCAGCAGGAACAGCAGTGGCCCGCGCCGGTCCCTGGGGGTGCCGGCCCATCTGAGCCGCCCTGCCGCCGCCAGCCGGCGCAGTCCACGGGTGATCGTGATCAGCGGATGGAGAACGTCGGTGGCACTGTCGGCGGCCGACCGGGCCAGCTTCCGGCCGCGGACGATCCGGTCGCTGCCGTTGCTCAGAATGCGGGGGAGGGGGCGCCGGGCCACTGCTGTCTCCTGACGGTGCGCGCGGAGGGGAGGGGCGTCAGAACTCGATGTCGCTGAGGAAGCTGGCCAGGCTCTCGCCGCCGTCCCTGATGCTCGAGGCGATGGCCGTGCTCGCCAGATAGAACCCGAAGAGCGCGCACACCAGCAGGTGCGAGGCCTTGAGGCCGTCCTTGCGGTAGAGGATGAAGACGATGATGCCGAGCAGGACGACAGCTGAGATGGACAGGATCATGAGGGTTCTCCTGGTCGATGGGGACAGTCACCATGAGTAGTTTCAGACTCACAGCATGTATCTGTGCGATAAAAGGCGCAACTGGGTGAATTTCCCCTCGTTTCGCCCTACCGGTCCCTGGCTCACCGGCCACCCGGACCTCAGCGGCCGTCTGCCGACTTCGAGGTGATCTTTGCCTCGGTGGGGCCCGGTCATGTGGCCGCTCGAGCCAGTACGCTGGCGAATCACTCGTACGGCCGCACCCTCGCGGTCGTACGGACCCGAAGTCCCCGAGTTCCCGCAGCGAGAGGTGGTCCGGCCGATGAGTGAAGCCCCCGACCCCGAGGTCGTGGAACTGGCGACCAGGATCTTCGATCTGGCGCGCCGGGGCGAGACCGAGGCGCTCGTCGCGTATGTCGACGCGGGCGTCCCGGCCAACCTCACCAACGACCGCGGCGACTCGCTCGTGATGCTCGCCGCCTACCACGGCCACGCCGACGCGGTGCGTGCCCTCCTGGAGCGCGGCGCCGAGGCCGACCGCGTCAACGACCGGGGCCAGACGCCGCTCGCCGGAGCGGTCTTCAAGGGCGAGGACGCGGTGGTCCGGGTCCTCCTGGACGCCGGTGCCGACCCTGAAGCGGGCACGCCGTCCGCGGTGGACACGGCCCGGATGTTCGGCAAGGCCGAGTTACTCGACCTCTTCGGAACGCACTGAATGGACCGTCCTGACCAGGCGGAACAGCGATTTTGGGGGAGGCGGTACCCAGCCGCCGGAAATGCGGTCGCGGTAGCGAGAACCGCTGGGTCATCATGACGTCGTGATTCACGGACGCGATGGCTGGGCAGGTGTTGCCGCACCGCGCGGGCCGTGATGCGGCCCCTACGGGCACCGACGAGAGGCAGAGGAAGATGGTCTACAACAAGCAAGAGACGACGGGCGCCCCGACGTGTTGTCACGCGACCAGGTAAAGCACGATCTCCGGTTGCGCCGACGCTTGATGTGAGGCTGTTTCCCATGTTCGATCCGGTCATAGCGCCCAGCGGTACGCTGCTCGGCCTGCTCCAGAGGGGCCGCGGCGACGGCACGCTGCACGCGCTCACCGCACCGCGCCCCGAGGCGCTCGCCGCGCTCAACGCGTGTGTGCTGCACGACCCCCGCCACGACTGGCAGGTGGAGAACCGCTCCCTGTACTACGCCCGTCTCTATCTCGACCTGAACGGCGAGCTCGACGAGATCGAGGCTCACCTCTTCGACGCCGAGGACATCCTCGACACGGACGAGTCACGCACGGGCCTCGCACTCGCCGTGCTCGGGCATCTCGCCTCGTACGGCAGGCGGGACGCGCTCGCACTGCTGAGGCGGTACGCCGCCCACGGCAGCAACTGGGCCTGGGCCCTGGACGAGCTGGCACTGCGCGACGACGACGCCGGACTGCGCGCACTCGCCGCGCCGGTCCTCGCCCGCTTCCCGGCAGACCCCGAGGGCGAGGCCGAACTCGCCGCCGCCGTGCGCGACGCCTTCGAACCCCGGCCCTGGCGGCTGTGGGCCGAGGACCCCCGCTCCTCCATCGCCACGCGCGTGCGCGGCGCCCAGGAAGCCGGCTCCTTCGACCGCTGGCAGCGGCAGATGCGACCCTCCGGACCCCGTCCGGGCTGGAGCGTGCGGGCCGTCTTCGAGTGGGCCCAGCAGGGCATCGAACGCGGAGCCGCGCTCCATGTCCCGGCTGCCCGCTGCCTCACGGCCGTCGCGGGGCCCGAGGACCGTCCCGAGATCATCGACGCGGCCCGGCACGGCGACGACGGCGCGCGCTGCACGGCCCTGCGCTATCTCGCCGACAGCCACGATCCCGACGTACTGGACCTGATCGAGACCGCTCAAGCCGCCGGCTCGCGACTCGTCGTGGACGCCGCCGTGGACGCCTTCGAGCGGATGCGCAGCGTTGCCGCCGTGGAGCGGGCGCGACGGTGGGCGCACCGGCCCGACGCGCTCGGTCAGGCCGCGGGACGCGTGCTCGCCTGTCTGGGCGGCGTACAGGACGGCGAGCTGGTGCTGGGCGCCCTGCGCGAGGCCGTACGGGGAGACGGGCCCGACGCGCCGACCTTGTACACCCTCGTCGACGGCGCCGGGCGGCTCGGTATCGCCTGTGCCGCCCCCGTGCTGCGCCACGTCTACCGTGAGACGGCCTCATCGCATCTGCGCGGGCGCACGGCTCGCGCGCTGGCCGCCACCGATCCGTCCTTTCCCGCCGGGTTCGCCGTCGAGTGCCTCTGGGACTGCGAGGAGACGACCCGGGAAGTCGCCGCCCGGCACGCCGAGACCGGTGACGCCCGTGTGGTCGACCAGCTCCGCAGGCTCGCCGCCGATCCGGCCGAGGAGGCGGAGGTGCAGACGGCGGTCCGCAGCAGAATCGGCCCGGACACGACTGCCGCGTGAGGCTGGAGTGTCCACGGTGTGAGATCACACACGTCCGCGGCGTGGGCGGGATGCGACCGTCGTGTGAGCGTGTTTGTCGCCCGCCCGTAGCGCGTTGGTACGAGCCTGGATGCCGGGGCGTGACCGGGTCGTGATCCGGGGGCGCACGCAGCGCAACGCTCATGGGACGTTCCCTCTCCGGAAAGATCCACGTTGACGCGGCCACGTCCAGCACGACGACAACACGGGTATGCGTGTCGTCATCGTGACCGAGTCCTTTCCCCCCGACGTGAACGGCGTGGCCCACTGCGCGCTCCAGACCGCCCGACACCTCGTCGACCGCGGTCACGTTCCCCTCGTCGTCGCCCCGGCCACCGCCGCCGGCAACGGGCCCGACGCTCTCGCGCCGTGCCCAGTCGTCCGAATCCCCTCCCTGCCGCTCCCCGGCTACCCCCAGGTCCGTGTCGCCCTCCCCAGCCGACGTGTCGCCGCCGCGATCACCGAACACCGCGCCGACATCGTCCACCTGGCCAGCCCCTTCGTCCTCGGCGTCCGCGGCATGGCGGCCGCCACCCGGCTCGGCATCCCCGCCGTGGCCGTTTACCAGACCGACCTCGCGGGATACGCCCGTACCTATGTGCACGCGGGTGAGGCCACCGCCTGGCGGCGTATCCGCTCCGTCCACGCCGCCGCCGACCGGACGCTCGCCCCGTCCAGCGCCGCTCTGCAGGACCTGGAGGCGCACGGTGTGCCCCGGGTGCGACTGTGGCCGCGTGGCGTGGACACCGTCCGGTTCCGCCCGGAACACCGGGACGACGCACTCCGCCGTGAACTCGCGCCGAACGGCGAGCTGATCGTCGGCTACGTCGGCAGGCTCGCCCCCGAGAAGCAGGTCGAACTCCTCGCCGGGGTCTGCGGCCTGGACGGCGTACGCGTCGTGGTCGTGGGCGACGGCCCGAGCCAGGCCAGTCTGAGCGGGGCACTTCCCGGAGCCGTGTTCCTGGGCCGTCGCACCGGGGACGAACTCGCCCGGATCTTCGCCTCGTTGGACGTCTTCGTGCACACCGGACCGTTCGAGACCTTCTGCCAGACCGTGCAGGAGGCGATGGCCAGCGGCATCCCTGTGGTCGCCCCTGCCGCGGGCGGGCCGCTCGACCTGGTGGCCCACGGGCGCACCGGACTGCTCGTGCCGCCGCGCGACGAGGGCGCCGTACGCGACGCCGTGGCGGTGCTCGCCGCCGATCCCGCGCTGCGGGCCGCGTACGGCGCCGAGGCGCGCCGTACCGTCGAGGGCCGCACCTGGGCGGCCGTCGGCGACCAGCTCATCGGGCACTATGCCGACGTGCTCACCGGACGGGCGGTGGTTGCGGCATGAGCGAGTCGCTGCGGATCGTCCGGTTGGCCAACTTCGTCGCCCCTGCCTCGGGCGGCCTGCGGACCGCGCTGCGGGAACTGGGCGCGGGTTACCGGGAGGCCGGGCACGAGCCCGTGCTGATCGTGCCCGGCGAGCGCGCCTCGGACCGCGAGACCGAGCAGGGCCGGGTGATCACCATGCCCGGACCGCTGCTGCCCGGGACCGGCGGCTACCGCGTGCTCACCGACAAACGGCGGGTGTCCGCCCTCCTGGAGGAGCTCGCGCCGGACCGGCTCGAGGTCTCCGACCGTACGACGCTGCGCTGGACCGGCGTCTGGGCGCGGCGTGCCCGGGTGCCCGCCGTGATGGTCTCCCACGAGACCGCCGACGGCGTCCTGCGCACCTGGGGCCTGTCCGAAGGCATGGCGCGGCGGGCCTCCGACGCCCTCAACATCCGTACCGCGCACCACTATTCACGTGTGGTGTGCACCACGGAGTTCGCGGAGCGCGAGTTCGTCCGCATCGGCGCCCGCAATGTCGTACGCGCCCCGCTGGGCGTCGACCTGGAGGGCCGGCACCCCTCGCTGCGGGACCCGGGGCTGCGCGCCCGGCACGCGCGCGTGGACGAGACCCTGCTGGTGATGTGCTCCCGGCTGTCCGTCGAGAAGCGGCCCGGCACCGCGCTTGACGCCCTGGAGGCGCTGCTGCGCCGCGGGGAGCGCGCGGTGCTCGTCGTCGCCGGTGATGGGCCGTTGCGGGCCCGGCTCGAACAGCGGGCGCGCGAGCGGCGGTTGCCGGTCACCTTCCTCGGGCACGTGGGCGACCGCGCGCTCCTGGGCGGTCTGCAGGCCTCTGCCGACGTATGCCTGGCCCCCGGGCCCGCCGAGACCTTCGGGCTCGCGGCCCTGGAGGCGATGGCCTGCGGTACGCCCGTCGTCGCCAGCGCCTCCTCCGCACTCCCGGAGGTCATCGGCTCCGCCGGAGCCACCGCCGCCGACAACGGAGAGTCGTTCGCGGACAAGGTACGGCTGCTGCTGGACCGTCCCGAGAGCGAGCGTCGGGAGGCGGCACGCGCGCGTGCCGCCTGTTTCGGCTGGCCGGCCGCCGTGGAGGCGTTCCTCACGGCGCACGACGCGGCCGTACGGGTCGACCGCCCGTCGTCACAGGCGGGCGCCTCCTCCGCGCGAAGGGCTCGGGAGGGCGTGGCATGAGACCCCTGCGGTTCGTGGCGCTCGGGGACTCCCTCACGGAAGGAGTGGGTGATCCCGTCGGTGAAGGGTGGCGCGGCTGGGCCGCGCTGCTCGCCGACGGGCTCGCCCCCGCCGACGCTCCCGCGCAGTTCGTCAACTTCGCGGTCAGCGGCGCCCAGACGCGTGACGTCCTGGAGCACCAGACCCCTGCCGCGCTGGCCGCAGGGCCGGACGTCGCCTCGGTCGTCATCGGGGTCAACGACACCCTGAGGTGCAGCTTCGACATCCACGCGGTGGCCGCGCGGCTCGACGAGGTGTACGCGGCGTTCACCCGGCAGGGGGCGGTGCTGCTCACCGCCTGTCTGCCCGACCCCGGCGCGATGCTGGGGCTGCCCGGGGCGCTGGCCCGGCCGCTCGCACGGCGTCAGCGGGCCGTGAACACGGTCGTGCACGCGCTCTCCGAGCGGTACGGCGCTGTCCATCTGCACGCCGCGGAAGGGGCGTGGCTCATGGACCGCGCCATGTGGAGCGCGGACCGGCTGCATCCGGGCGAGCGGGGGCACCGGCAACTCGCCGTACGCTTCCATGCACTGCTCGCGGAGGCGAGCATCGCGACGGGGCGTGCGCCTTCTTCGAAGCCCGATTTTCCCGCGCCCACACGCTCGGCGAGCCTGTGGTGGCTGGCCACCGCCGGCACCGGGTGGGTGGCCCGCCGCTGCACCGACCTCCTGCCCCAACTCCTCACCCTCGCCGCCGACGAGATCCGCCACCGCGCCCGCGGCACCAGCGCCCGGCTCGACCTGAGCGCGTCGCATGCGGTGGCGGCGGCACTGGCGGCGTTGTCGGTCACGGAGCAGCCCGATGCGGCGTAAGCCTGATCAACGGCGCCGCACGGTCACGAACCGCACCGGCGTGCCCGGCGCGGCCTGGGCCGCGGCAGGGAGGTCCGTGGCCCGGACGACGGCGATGACCGGGTAGCCGCCGGTGGTCGGGTGATCGGCCAGGAACACCACGGGCCTGCCGTCCGGGGGCACCTGGATCGCGCCGAGGACCATGCCCTCGCTGGGGAGTTCGCCGGGGCGCGCCCGCTCCAGGGCGGGCCCCTCGGTGCGCAGGCCGATGCGGTTGCTCGCCGAGGAGACCCGGTACGTGTGCGTCGTAAGGGCGCGTACGGCCGATGCCGTGAACCAGTCGTCGCGGGGGCCGAGGGTCACTCGGAGTACGAGTTCGGCGGGCGGGCCCGGCTGCGCGGCGACGTCCACGCGCGCGTGGGGGGCGTTCGGCCTCCCCAGGGGGAGCACCGTCCCGTCGGTCAGGGGCGGTGGGCCGAGGCCCGAAAGCAGGTCCGTCGACCGGCTGCCGAGCACCGGCTCGACGGCCACCCCACCCGACACGCCGACATAACTGCGTACTCCGGAGACCGCCGTTCCCACCGACAGCAGCGCCCCGGCGGGCACGAGCACCGGGGCTCCCCAGGGCACCGGGCGGCCGTCCACGGAGACCGGGCACGGGGCCCCGCCGACCGCGACGACGACCGCCGAACGCGGCCGTAGAGCACAGCCGTTGAGCGTCGTCTCCAGGACCGCCGCCTCGGGTGGATTGCCGACCAGACGGTTCACCAGGGCGGCGGCGGGACCGTCCAGCGCACCGGAACGCGGTACGCCCAGGTGCGCGTGACCGGGACGCCCGAGATCCTGCACGGTTGTCAGCGCCCCGGCCCGTACGACGGCGAGAGCACGGTCCGTCATGAGGACCCCACCGGGACGGTCCCCACAGGGACGAAGCGGACCCGGGTTCCCGGTGACAGCAACGCGGCGGGCACGCGCGCGTGGTCCCACAGAACGGCGTCCGTCGTGCCGATCAACTGCCAGCCGCCCGGCGACGGCCGCGGGTACACGCCTGTGTACGGGCCCGCGAGCCCCACGGCACCGGCCGGGACGGTCGTACGGGGTGTCGCGCGGCGCGGCACCCCGTAGCGGGCCGGGAGGCCGGTCAGATAGCCGAAGCCCGGCGCGAACCCGCAGAAGGCGACCCGGAACTCGGCCGCCGCGTGGATCCGCGCCACCTCGTGGGGGGACACGTCCCAGTGCGCCGCGACCTCCGCGAGGTCGGGACCGTCGTAGCGGACGGGGATCTCGACGATCTCCCCGGCGCGCGGGGGCACAGGCGGCACCTGTGAGGCGGCCAGCTGCTCCGCCAGGCGCACAGGGTCGTCGAGGCCGTCCAGGAGGACCGTACGGGCCGCGGGGACGATCTCCCGTACCGAGAGGGCCCCCTCCGCGCGACGGCGCAGCAGATCCGCGTGCAGGGCCTGCGCCTCCTCGTCCGTCGAGACTTCGACGAGAAGGGCACGGTCGCCGACCGGCAGCGCCCTCATGCGAACGCCTCCACGCGGACGCCCGACGCCTCCAGCTTCGTACGGACCCGGCGCGCCAGCTCCACCGCTCCGGGCGTGTCGCCGTGCACGCACAGGGAACGGGCGAGCACCCCGATGTCCCGCCCGGAGCGGGACGCGACCACGCCGGAGCCGGCGAGGCGCACGGAGCGCTCCACAACGGCACCGGGGTCGGTGATCACGGCGCCGTCCTGACTACGCGGCACGAGCGTGCCCTCGTCCGTGTAGGCACGGTCCGCGAACGCCTCGGTGACGACCGGGAGTCCGGCCTTCTCCGCCACGTCGAGGAAGCGGGATCCGGGCAGCCCGAGCACGGGGAGCGTGGCGTCCGCGAGGAGCACCCCGTCGACCACGGCCCGGGCCTGCTCCTCGTCGTGCACCACACGGTTGTAGAGCGCGCCGTGCGGTTTGACGTACGCCACGCGCGCGCCCGCCGCGCGCGTGAAGACCTCCAAGGCGCCGATCTGGTACGCCACTTCGGCCGCCAGTTCGTCGGACGGCACATCCATCGCGCGCCGTCCGAAGCCCGCCAGGTCGCGGTAGGAGACCTGGGCGCCGATCCGTACGCCGCGCTCGGCCGCCAGCTCGCACACCCGCCGCATGGTGGCCGCGTCCCCGGCGTGGAAGCCGCAGGCCACGTTGGCGCTGGTGACGACGGACAGCAGTTGTTCGTCGTCGGTCAGGCGCCAGCGGCCGAAGCCCTCGCCCAGGTCGGCGTTGAGATCGATCGAGGTCATGGAGATGTCGATTCCTTCTGTCAGGCCACGCGGTACTGCTCGTCGCGGGCGTCGGTGATGAACATCTGGCCTGGTGCGTGGGTGATCGCGAACGGTGGGCGCGAGGCCATCACCGCGGCCTGCGGGGTGACGCCGCAGGCCCAGAACACCGGGATGTCGTCGGGACCGGCGTCCACGGGATCGCCGAAGTCGGGGCGCGTGAGGTCCTCGATGCCGAGTACGTCCGGGTCGCCGCAGTGGACCGGGCTGCCGTGCACCGCGGGCAGCAGACTGGTCTCCCGGATCGTTGCCGCCAGGTGCTCGGGCGGGACCGGGCGCATCGACACCACCATGGGGCCGTGCAGCCGCCCCGCCGGACGGCACTGACGGCCCGTCACGTACATGGAGACGTTGCGTCCCTGCTCGAGGTGGCGCAGCGGTACGCCGGCCTCGGCCAGCGCCCACTCGAAGGTGAAGCTGCACCCGATGAGGAACGACACGAGGTCGTCGCGCCAATGGGCCAGCACGTCCGTGGGCTCGTCGGCCAATTCGCCGTGTTCCCAGACTCGGTAGCGCGGCAGATCGGTGCGCAGATCGGCGCCCGGGGCGAGGACGGTGCTCCAGGAGCCGGCGTCGGTGACGTCGAGGACCGGGCAGGGCTTCGGGTTGCGCTGGCAGAACAGCAGCATCTCGTACGCCCAGTCGGCGGGCACCGAGATCAGGTTCGCCTGGGTGTGGCCCGCCGCGCAGCCCGCGGTGGGGCCCGACACGCCCGAACGGAAGCGGGTGCGCGCCTCGTCGGGGCTCCACGCGTGCGCGTGCTCGTCGAGCACGTCCTGGTGCCGGAGTTGAGTGCGGTTCACAGGATCTCCTTCCCCCGCGTCTCGGGCAGTCCGAACAGGGCCAGCGCCGCGAGACCGTAGCCGATCGCGCCGAAGACCAGCGCACCGCCGACCCCCCAGCTGTCCGCCAGGAACCCGACGCAGGTCGGGAAGACGGCGCCCACGGCGCGGCCGGTGTTGTACGTGAAACCCTGCCCCGTGCCGCGCACCGCCGTCGGGTACAGCTCGCTCAGGAACGAACCGAAGCCGCTGAAAATCGCCGACATACAGAAGCCGAGCGGGAAACCGAGCACAAGGACAAGGGTGTTGGCGCCGGTGGGGATGTTCGCGTAGGCCACGATGCAGATCGCCGAGAGCACCGCGAAGAGCCAGATGTTCCGCCTGCGGCCCAGCTTGTCGGTGAGATAGCCACCGGTCAGATAGCCGAGGAAGGCTCCGCTGATCAGGAATGTGAGATAGCCGCCGGTGCCGACGACGGACAGTTCGCGCTCCGTCTTCAGGTACGTGGGCACCCAGGTGGCCAGCGTGTAGTAGCCGCCCTGGACACCGGTGGAGAGCAGGACCGCGAAGATCGTCGTCCGGAGCAGTCCGGGTGCTTCGGCCGTGCCCGGCTTGAAGATGGCCGCGAACGAGCCCTTTTCGGGGCTCTCCTTGCGGCGTTCGGTCGCCTTGGGGGCGTCCTTCACATGACGGCGGACCCAGATGACGAGCAGTGCGGGCAGCGCGCCGGTCCAGAACATCACCCGCCAGGCGATGTCGTCGTCCATGAACTGGAAGACCAACGTGTAGACGAGCACGGCGAGTCCCCAGCCGACGGCCCAGGAACTCTGGATCACGCCAAGCGTGCGTCCTCGGTGCTTCGGGCTGGCGTACTCGGCGACCAGGATCGCGCCGACCGCCCACTCGCCGCCGAAACCGAGCCCCTGAAGGGCACGGAACACCAGCAGGGTCTCGTAGTTGGGTGCGAAGCCGCAGGCCACGGTGAAGACCGCGTACGTGATCACCGTGATCATCAGGGCCTTGACGCGCCCGATCCGGTCCGCGAGCACACCCGCGATGGCACCGCCGATCGCGGAGACGACCAGCGTGACGGTCGTGAACAGCCCGGTCTGGCCGCTGTTGAGGCCGAAGTACGCCGCCAGGGCCACCATGCTCAGCGGCAGCGTGAAGTAGTCGTACGAGTCGAGGGCGTAGCCGCCGAACGCGCCGCCGAAGGCGCGGCGGCCCCGCGGGCCCAGGGCCCGCAGCCAGGCGAACGCGCCCTCGTCGGTGGCGGATTCGCCCGAATCGGTGCGGGTCTCGGTGGTGAGGGCCTGCGGTGGAGGGGTCGTGCTCATGGTGCACCTCGCAGTTGAGGACGGAGGGTGCTTCAGGACTGATGAGCCGTGCCGTGCGGAAGCGCTGAGGAACTGAACCGGCGTGGGGAAGCCGTCGGCGCCGGGACGAGCGGCGGCGCCTGTTCCAGCAAGGTAGAGGATCGTTGAACGATCCTTCAATACCTATGTTGTTTCGTTCTTGTATCTGCGATTGAATCCGGGTGTGGCCGAACTGAACGGACTGGCGGACGATCGCGCACTGTTGGGACGCACCAGCACCGCGGAGCGGGTCTCGGACATCCTCAGGAGCCGGATCGCCGAGGGGTTCTTCCCGCCCGGCACGCGGCTGTCCGAAGACAGCATCGGCGGCGCGCTCGGCGTCTCGCGCAACACGTTGCGCGAGGCGTTCCGGCTGCTCACGCACGAACGGCTGCTGGTGCACGAGCTCAACCGGGGCGTGTTCGTACGGATCCCGACTGTCGAGGACGTCGAGGACATCTACCGCACCCGGAGCCTCGTGGAGTGCGCCGTCGTCCGCGGTCTCGGCAAGCCGCCGTACGCCGTGGACGGTCTCGCCCGAGCCGTCGCCGACGGGCAGCGGGCGACGGGCGAAAAGGACTGGAAAGCCCTGGGCACCTCCAACATCCGCTTCCACCGGGAGCTGGTGGCGCTCGCCGGAAGCGCCCGCACCGACGAACTGATGAACGGGGTCCTCGCCGAACTCCGGCTCGCCTTCCACCTGGTGGACGACCCACGACGGCTGCACGAGCCGTACCTCGCCCGCAACGGCCAGATCCTGAAGGCCCTCCAGGACGGCGGCCGGGACGAGGCCGAGCAACTGCTGGCGGTCTACCTCGTCGATTCGCGCAGGCGGGTCGTGGAGGTCTATGGGCAACGGGTGACGGAGCAGAAACCGAAGTGACGCGGGCGCCCTTCTGGGGCGTTCGGTGCGTTGTCAGACCCAGGACCTAGTCTTTGCATCGTGACTTCGCCTGCATCGACGGACAGTGTTCCGCCCCAGCTCAGCGCGGGGCCGCGGCCCGCCCCGGGCCCGGCCGCCGACGAGGGTCTGGCGCGGCGCCTGCGCGCGCTCGCCTGCACCGCACCCCTGCACGACCTCGATGTACGCAAGGCGAACCTCGCAGGTGAGTACTCCGTGTACGGCATGGCGGAGGTGGCCCTCGCCGCCATCGACCTCGTCACACTGAACATGGACTTCGACACGGGCGCCGACCACGACCAGATCGTCGCCAGGCTCATCCCGCGCATCGCCGCGCAGGCCCCGCGCCGCCCCGTCGCCGAGCACGAGCGCGTGGCCCGCTGGGTCCTGGAGAACCTGATCAACGTCGGCAGCGTCGACCGCGGCTTCCGGGCCGTATACGGCACATTCACACCCGACGGCTCCTATGTGCGCCGCGACTACGACTTCAAGCTGATCGAGGAGGTGCCCGGCTACGGCGGCAGCGTGTATCTCCGCACGACGGACGAGGCGGTCAACGTCCTGGTGGGCGCCCTCGACACGGACGTCACCAGCGCGCAGATCGCCGCCGAGGTCAAGCTGGAGGTGCTGATCAGCCGCGGCAGGCTCGCCGACGCACAGCTCGCCGCCGAGCAGGCCCGCTACCGGACCGTGCAGTACTCCGAGACGCTCCGCAGGGCCCTGGACGCGACGCGGCGCAATGTCCGCGCGGTGGACTGGCTGCAGACCGTGCCCGACATGATCACCGAAGCGCTCGACCACGTGGCCGACCGCTATCGCCACGAGAACGCGATCCTCACCAATATCCGCAAGGCCCGCGACGAGTCCGAGGATCCCGAGCACAAGCGCCGTGCCGCCGAGCTCGTCGACATCGTCAAGGACTGCATCCGCCGCCATACGCAGTTGCAGTCCCGCCTCCTGGAGGCCGGCCCGCTGTTCCGCGCCGAGCAGGACCGACAGGCCTTCGCCGCGCCCATGGCGACTTCGGGGATCGACCTGTACGGGCACCTTGTCGCGCCGGTGCTGCCCCTGCCCGTCGAGCAGGCCCTGCACGTGACGGACGCGTTCTTCGCGCGCGGGACGGGCCTGCGCACTCCGGTGTCCGTACGGGTCGGAGATCTGGTCGACATCCTGCTGGCGCCGCCCATGGAGCGGGAACATCTCGGAGCTCAGATGCCCGAGCCGGATCTGATCGCCACGCCGGACGACAGCCGGTTCAGCGAGGAGCAGTTGGCCGCGGCCATGGAGTTGCTGGATCTGCCGGCCGATGCGCCGCGGCGGTTGTCGGGGTTGCTGGCGGATGCGCGCCGCTCGGACCCCGAGTTGCCGTACCTGGTCGCACTGTTGGCCGTGCATGCGGCCAGCCCGCCGGTGGGTACCGCCTGTCGGCAGGGCGAGGAGAAGCTGCTGTTCTCGGTGGACGACGGGACCGAGTTGGACGATCCGGAGTTCGGCGGGGCAGATCTCATCGTGGGCATGGCGCTGTTGGACGCGGCGGCGCTCCGCTTGGAGGGCCGATGAACGGCGGGTCGTTCTTTGGCTGCGGGCCGTCGGTGGCTTGTCGCGCCCGCGCGGCGGGGCCGCATGGTGTCACGCCCCGCGCCCCTGACCAAGTTGGTCTCGCCCGCGTTTGCCAGATTCCCGAGGAGTCCTAACCGTGACCGAGCACGTCGAGTGGAGTGAACCAGAGGCTGCCGGAGCGCCGGTGAGCAGTGCCGTCACCCCTGCCGACGCCGCCGACGCGGCGCGGCTCGTCGCTTTCGGGCTGCAGCCCAAACTGCAGCCCGCCCGCGACCAGGAGTACGCCGAGCTGCTGCGGCGGTATCGGGAGGACCCGGCGTTCGCCCGGCTCGCCGATGCCGTTGCCACGGGGCTCGGGCTGGTCGTACTGGAGGTGTCGCCGCGCGCGGGGATGGCGGTGACGGCAGCCGAGGACTCGGTGTTCGCCGTGCGCATGGGGGACTACGCGCGGCGGGCGTCCGCGGACGCCGGGGACCGGTTCCTGCACGGGTTGGCGCATCTCGCTGTGGCCGCGATGGCGTTTCCGCGGCCCGAGGACCTCGCCGACGACGGGTACATCGGGCGGGTTTCGGTCAACGGAGTGGACGCGTTCGTACGGCAGGCCTGCCGGCGCCTGGAAGAGCGGGCCGAGGAGCAGGGCGAGATCACCGATCCGGCCACCGACGCGCCCGGTCTCGAGGCGGCCTGGCGGATCTGGGCCAGACGCAGCGCGACCGGGGCGACCAAGGACGCGCGCCGCCTTGCCGGTTCGACCACCGGCATCGTGGGCAAGGCCGTGGCGTTCCTCACCGACTCCGGGTTTCTGCAGCGCACCGGGGACGACGGCGGAGGCACGTACCGCACGACCGCCCGCTACCAGCTCCAGGTGCGCGACATGGCGGGCAGCGCCGCCATGGCCGAGCTGCTCGAGCTGGGCATCGTGCCGGTCACCGACGGCACCGCGACCCTGCTGCCCGCCGAGGACACCGACGACCTGGAGCTGGCGGCCGACGCCGGGCTGCCGTTCCACTCCAGACCATGACGCCGCCTCCCGACCTCGACGTCCCCTGGCCTCGACCACCTCCGACTCCGACCGAGCCCAACTCCCTTCCGAATATGTCCGATTACGAGAGTCCGCCGCCATGTACGAGCTGTCCCGGATCCGCCTCTACTCCATCGGGCCGGCCGGTGCGCGCTACGCCGACACCGTGCTGGACCTGCGGGGTGTCGGCGAGCCCGTGCCCGACCCCGCGCCCACCCAGGCGGAGTTCTTCGAGGAGGAGCCGGCCGGGCCGCCGCGCCGTCCCGCGCCCGCGGGCGTGCTCTTCCTGGAGAACGGCGGCGGCAAGTCCGTACTGCTCAAGCTGATCTTCTCGGTGATGCTGCCGGGGCACCGGAACACGCTGGGCGGGGCCAGTTCGGGTGTGCTGCGGAAGTTCCTGCTCGCCGACGACTGCGGGCATGTCGCGCTGGAGTGGCAGCACACGCTGACCGGTGAGTGCGTCGTGGTCGGCAAGGTGAGCGAGTGGCGCGGGCGCCAGGTCTCCAACGATCCGCGGAAGTTCGCGGAGGCGTGGTACTCGTTCCGGCCCGGGCCCGGGCTGAGCCTGGACAATCTGCCGGTCGCCGAGGCCACGGCCGTACGGCCACACGTCGAGGGCGTGTCCGGGGCGCAGGGGCGACGCCGCACGATGAAGGGCTTCCGGGACGCGATCACGGAGGCGGGAAAGGCGTACCCGCACCTGGAGGTGCACTGGGAGGAGATCCACGACCGCTGGAACGAACACCTCGGGGATCTCGGTCTGGATCCCGAACTCTTCCGCTACCAGCGGGAGATGAACTCCGACGAGGGCGAGGCGGCCGGCCTCTTCGCGGTCAAGAAGGACTCCGACTTCACCGACCTGCTGCTGCGCGCGGTCACCGACACCCGGGACACCGACGGGCTCGCGGACCTGGTCGGCGGATTCGGCAACAAGCTGGGGCGGCGGGCCGAGCTGATCGCCGAGCGGGAGTTCACGGCGGGGTCCGTGGATCTGCTCGGGCGGATCGTGGAGGCGGCAGAGACACGTTCGCGTGCGCGGGACATCCACACGGCCGCCGAGCGGCGTACGCGCACGCTGGCCCGGCGGCTGACCGCGCGCGCCGTGCGGGAGCGGGTCCGGTCCGCCGATCTCGCCCAGCGGGTCACCGCCGCCGCGCACACGGTCACCGAGGCCGAGGGCGCCCGCTCCAGGAGCGCGCTGATCGCGGCGGAACTCGCCTATCGGCACGCCTCGTTGGCGCTCGCCGGCGCCGAGAAGGCCGCGGCGGCGCAGAAGCGCGAGCTCGCCGACGCGCGCACGTTGCACTCCGCCTGGCAGGCCGCCGAGGCGGTGCTGCGCCACCGGGCCGCCGCGGACCGCTCCGCGCGTGTGGCCGTCGCGATCCGCGAGGCCGAGCGGGATGCCGCGCCCGCGCTCGCCGCGCGCGCCAAGGCCGCCGTCGACCTCGTCCGCGCGCTGCACTCCGCGGCCGAAGGGGCCGAGACGGTCGCCAACGAGGAGGAGGAGCGCTCCGCCGCACTCCAGGAGACCGGCGAGGCCGCCCACCGCGACTCGACGGCCGCCGCCACCGAGGCGCAGCGCGCCCGCAGCGAGGTCGGTCACCTGAGGCAGCGGCTCGGCGAGGTCGAGCAGGAGACCGCCGAGGCGGTACGCGCCGGCTGGCTCGACGACACCGCCCCCGACGCCGACCCCGCGCGCGCGGCCCTTGCGGCCAGCGACGCCGAAAAGTCCGCCGTCGCCGCCTGGGACACCGCACGCGAGGCGTCCCGCCGCGCCTCGGAACACGCCCGCGAGGCCGCCGCCACCGAGTCCCGCGCCGAACTCACGGCGGCCCGCGCGTCGGACGCCGCGACGGCCGCCGAGCGCGCCTACGACGCGGAGCGGACCACCGCCGAAGCCCTGGCGGGCGAGGAGCGGCTGGCGGAACTGCTGAGCCTGCCGAACGCCCCCGGCGGGCGACGTGGCGGGGTGCCGTCACCCCGAGCGGGGGCGGATGGCTCCGGTGGGACCGCGGGTGGTGTACGCGGTGACATGACGGGCGTTCCTGGCGAGGGCCAGGGTGTGACCGCTGTCCAACCGATGCCTGAAGGCCCCCTCACCGCTGAGGAGTTGGACCGTTACGCCGACGAGTTGCGGGAGTTGCTCGACGACGGCGTCGCCTCCGCCGAACGGCAGCTCTTCGAGTTGCGGACAGTGGCGGCCGACGACGCGCGGATTCTTGGCGCCCTCGGTGACGGCGGGCTGCTGCCACCGGGGCCGGACGTCATGGCCGCTGTGGAGTACCTGGGCGAGCACGGCATCCCCGCGCTCCCCGGCTGGCGCTATCTTGCGCAGGCCGTCGACCCCGTCGACCACGCGCGCGTACTGACCGCCCGGCCCGAGCTGGTGGACGGCGTCATCATCACGGATCCGGAAACCCACGCGCGCGCCCGCGAAGCCCTCGCCGATGCCGCGCTGCTGCCCCGGTCCGCCGTGGCCGTCGGTACGGCCGCCGCGCTGCTCGCCCCGACGCCGGCCCACGACGCGGGCGACGGCGGCCGCAGCGACGTATTCCTCGTACCGCCGAACCCGGCCATGCACGACGAGCACGCCGCCGACGAGGAGCGGCAGGCGCTGCGCACGCGCGCGACCGAACGGGACGAGGAGATCCGGGAGTTGGCGGCCCGACTGGCCAAGGACCGTGAGCTGGCGGCGCGCCTCGCCTCCTGGCGTACCGGGTGTCCGGCGGGACGGCTCGCCGAACTCGCCGCGGCGGCCCGCGATGCGCGCGCGTTCGCCGAGGAGGCCGAGGCCGGACTCGCCGAGGCGCGTACCGTGCGGGCCGAGGCCGACGAGGCCGCGTCCGACGCGGCCCGGGTACGGGACGAACGCCAGGACGCCGCGCAGCGGGCCCGACGGGCCGCCGACGCGCTCGCCGGACTCGCCTTCCGGCTGCGCGAGCGGGCCGGCTGGCAGGCCAGACTGCGCGAACTCGCCGACGAGGCAGCCGAATCGGAGGCCCGCGCCCAGTCCTGCCTGGAGCGCGCCCGCGCCGCCGACGAGGACCGGCGCGCCGCCCAGCGCGCCGCCGACGACGCCCGCCGCACGGCCCGCACCCTGCGCGCCGAGCGCGCGGAGATCGCGGGCGTCCCCGACGACGTACCGGACGATGGAGCGGCGGAGGGCGAGGGCGCTCCCAAGGCAGGCACAACAGGAGACACAACAGGAGAAAAACCGGGCGGCAAGGCCTCCGGCCACGCCCAGCCCAAGCCTTCTCTCCCCGCCCTTCGCGAGGCCTACCGCGCCGCGTCACAGCTCTACGAGAAGGTCGGGGTCGGTGCCGATCTGCGGGCCGAGCAGGCACGGGCCGAGAGCGATGAGAGCGCCGCGCTCGCCGAGCTGGACCGGCTCAGCAACAAGGTGCGTACGCGCGCGGCGCAGCTTCTTCAGTCCCCGGACGGTTCCGACGGGCCGTCCCGGCAGGCCGCCGCCGCCCGGGCCGAGGAGCTCGTCCAGCTGCTGGAGACCCGTATGTCGACCGCGAGCGAGCAGCTCGGCCGGCTGCGCGGCGAGGCCGAGCGGCACGCCCCCGAGGACGGCGAGGCCCACACCGAGCTGCCCGAGGAGCTTCTCCCGCGCGACGCCGAGCACGCGCAGAGCCTGCTGCGTACCGCCACGGCCGAACTCGCCTCCCGTACCGAGGCGTTGAGCCAGGCACGTGAGGCTCACGCCGAACTGCTCGACGCCCACCGAGCCGCCGAGGACGCGGCCGGCGGCTTCGACGAGACGGCCGCCCTCCTGCGGGACCTCCTGCGCGAGCACGCCACGGAGGAGGAGCAGGAGGAGCCCGAGCCGTACCCCGGCACCCTCGAGGAGGCCCGGCAGTCCGCCGCAGAGACCCGCCGCTCCCTGCGGGGCTGCGCCGCCGACCTCTCCGCCGCCGAGGCAGCCGTACGGGAGGCGAGCGACATCCTCGTACGGCATGCCAACTCGACGCGCTACGAACAGGTTCGCACCCCCGCCCGGCAGCAGATCCGCGAGCTGCCAGCCTCCGCGCTGCCCGAGCACGCCCAGAAGTGGGCGGACGCCTTCGCACCCCGACTCCGGGTCCTCACCGACGAGTTGGCACAGCTGGAGCGCAACCGGGACTCGATCGTCGACCGGCTGCGAGGACTCGTGGAGTCGGCGCTGGCGACCTTGAGGTCCGCCCAGCGGCTGTCCCGTCTCCCCGAAGGGCTCGGCGAGTGGTCCGGGCAGGAGTTCCTGCGCATCCGCTTCGAGGAACCCGACCAGGCCACGCTCACCGAACGGCTCGGCGAGGTCATCGACGAGGCGACCCGCGCGGCCGTCAAGAAGAACTCCGACCTGCGCCGCGACGGCATGACGCTGCTCCTGCGCGGTGTCGGCGCGGCACTCCAGCCGAAGGGCGTCGCTGTCGAGATCCTCAAGCCGGACGCCGTACTGCGCGCCGAGCGCGTCCCCGTCGGACAGATGGGCGACGTGTTCTCCGGCGGTCAGCTGCTCACCGCGGCCATCGCCCTGTACTGCACGATGGCCGCACTCCGCTCGAACGACCGGGGCCGCGACAAACAACGGCACGCGGGCACGCTGTTCCTCGACAACCCCATCGGGCGGGCCAACGCGACGTATCTGCTGGAACTGCAGAGGGCGGTCTCGGACGCGCTGGGCGTCCAACTCCTTTACACCACCGGCCTGTTCGACACGACGGCGCTGGCGGAGTTCCCGCTGGTGATCCGGCTGCGGAATGACGCAGACCTCCGGGCGGGCCTGAAGTACATCAGCGTGGAGGAACACCTCCGGCCGGGGCTGCCGCAGCAGACCCCGGCCGGGGAGGGCGAATCGGTACACAGCGAGATCACGGCGACCCGCATGTTCAAGCGCCCGGCCGTGACCTGAGCGCCTGGCCACGGCTGACCTCAGGGCGTCAGGAGAACCAGCCCTGAGGCGCCGGGCTGGTGTTGCGCCAGATGTGCTTGGGCTCCTGGTACTCCGCCAGACCCGTCGGACCGAGTTCGCGGCCGAAGCCGGACTGCTTGAAGCCGCCCCACTCCGCCTGCGGAACGTACGGGTGGTAGTCATTGATCCAGACCGTGCCGATGCGCAGCCGGGACACCACGCGCTGCGCGCGCTCCTGGTCGGAGGTCCAGACGGCGCCGGCGAGGCCGTAGATCGTGTCGTTCGCGAGGCGGACCGCGTCGTCCTCGTCGGTGAACCGCTCCACGGTGAGGACCGGGCCGAAGGACTCCTCCCGGACCACGGACATGCCGGCGCCGCACTCGTCGAGCACGGTGGGGAGGTAGAAGTAGCCGTCCGCCAGAGCCGGGTCGCCGCTGGGGCGGGCGCCGCCGCAGCGCAGCACCGCTCCCTCCGTGAGCCCCGCCGCGACATACGCCTCGACCTTGGCGAGATGTTGCGCGGAGATCAGCGGGCCGGTCTGCGCCTGCTCGTCGAACGGACCGCCCAGCCGGATCAGTTGGGCCCGGCGCACCACCTCGTCGACGAACCGGTCGTGCAGCGAGTCCTCGACCAGCAGCCGGGCGCCCGCCGAGCAGACCTGCCCGGAGTGCAGGAACACGGCAGTGAGCGCCATGTCGACGGCGGTCTCGAAGTCGGCATCGGCGAAGACGATGTTGGGGTTCTTGCCGCCGAGTTCGAGGGCGACCTTCTTGACGGTGCCCGCGGCCGTGGCCATCAGACGGCGACCGGTCTGCAGACCGCCGGTGAAGGAGACCATGTCGACGTCGGGGTGGTCGGCCAGCGGGGCGCCCGCCTCAGGGCCCGAGCCCAGGATCAGGTTGGCGACTCCCGCCGGGAGCCCGGCCTCCGCGAGCAGCCGCATCAGATGGATCGCCGAGTGCGGGGTGAGCTCGCTGGGCTTGAGGACGAAGGTGTTTCCGGCGGCCAGGGCCGGGGCGACCTTCCAGGCCGTCTGGAGAAGGGGGTAGTTCCAAGGGGTGATCAGCGCGCAGACGCCGACCGGTTCGTACACCACCCGGCTCTCGGCATCCGGGTTGCCGGTGTCGACGACGCGGTCGCCGACCTGCGCCGCGAGATGGCCGAAGTAGCGGAAGCAGTTGGCGATGTCGTCCATGTCGTACTCGCTCTCGACCAGCCGCTTGCCGGTGTCGAGGGATTCGGCGCGGGCCAGCAGCGCCTTGTCGCGTACGAGGAGATCGGCGACGCGCAGCAGCAGGTCGCCACGCTCGGCGGCCGGGGTGCCCGGCCAGGGCCCCTCGTCGAAGGCGTGCCGGGCGGCGGCGATCGCCAGGGCGGTGTCCTTGCCTCCCGCCTCGTCGACGACCGCGACCGGACTGCCGTCGGCGGGACAGCGGATCTCACGGGTCCCCTCGTCGAGAGCGGCGGTCCAGGCACCGCCGATGAACAGGTCCGGCATGGTCGATTCCTTCGGTTGCTTCCAGGCCCGACGGGACTCGGCGGGGCTGGGCGGGCACGGTCCGCGTGCCCCCGCCGGCCGCCGTGCGGGGCGGGGCGGCGGGGCACGCGATCACAGCCGTCAACTCACGCCGCGGCTCATGACGTCACGCGATGGCCCAGGTCAGCCGGGCGTGTGGTTACGGGAGCCGGGCGGCCTGTGACTACGGCAGCCAGGCCTTGACGACGTCCGGGTTGGCGTCCACCCACTTCTTCGCGGCCGCCTCCGGGGACATCTTCTCCTGGGCGATCATCTTGGCGACCTCGTTCTGCTGCTCCGCGGTCCACTTGAAGTTCTTGAGGAACGTGGCCGCCTTCCCGCCGTCCTTGGCGAAGTCGGCGTTGAGGAACTTCTGCAGCGGGGTGTTGGGGTAGGCGCAGGCCACCTTCTTCGGGTCGGCGTCGCAGCCCTCCTTGTACTCCGGCAGCTTCACCTCGACCATCTCCACCTCGGCGTTGAGCCACTGCGGGGTCCACCAGTAGGTGAGGAAGGGCTTCTTGGCCTTGGCGTTCTGCTGGATCTGGGTGATCTGGGCGGCTTCGGAGCCCGCGTAGACCGTCTTGAGGTTCAGATTCAGGTTCTTGATGATGGCGTCGTCGAAGGTGACGTAGTCCGGGGAGCCTTCGAGCAGCTGGCCCTTGCCGCCGCTCTCCGAGGTCTTGAGCTCGTCGACGTACTTGCTGAGGTTCTTGTAGTCGGTGACGTCGGGGTTCGCGTCGGCCCAGTACTTGGGGACGAACCAGCCGATGTGGCCGGTGACCCCGAGATCGCCCGCCGCCACGACGGACTTCTTGTCCGTGACGTACTGCTTCTCCTGCTCGGGGTGGCCCCAGTCCTCCATGATGGCGTCGATCGTGCCCTTGCTGAGCGCGTCCCAGGCGATGACCTCGCCCATCTGCTTGGTGTTGACCTTGTAGTCGAGCTCGGTCTCCAGCACGTACTGGGCGACTGCCGTGTTGGCCTCCGCGCCCACCCAGGAGGGCTTGGTGAGGGTGATCGTGTCGGTGCTGCCCGCGGAGGCGGACTTGCCGGTGTCGGCAGCGCCGCAGCCGGCGACGGCGGTCAGGCCGAGGCCGGCGGCGACGGCGAGGGCGGAACGGAATATGCGGCGTTGTCTGGTCTGCACGATGAGTTCTTCCTTAGCTTGCTCAAGAGCCTGCTCAAGCCCGGTTGCGGTTGCCCCCGCGCGGGCCTGCTTGCCTGTGCGTGGTCAGTGGTGAACTTGCGTGTTCTGCAGTGGAGTCGACCGGCTCGGGCGACCGTGACTGGCGTGCTAGCCGTCCTTCCTCCGCGCCGGTGCGGGCTGGGTCACCCGGTCCAGTACCAGACCGAGACAGACGATCGCCGCGCCCGCCACCAGGCCGACGCCGAGGTCGCCGCGGGACAGGCCGTACACGACGTCGTAGCCGAGGGCCCCGCCGCCGACCAGGCCGCCGACGATGACGACGGCCAGCACCAGCACCACACCCTGGTTGACGGCCAGCAGCAGCGCCGGCCTGGCCAACGGCAGCTGGACCTGGCGCAGTTGCTGCATACCGGTGGCCCCCAGCGAACGGGCGGCCTCCAGAGCGGCCGGGTCGGTCTGCTTCAGACCCTGGGTGGTGATGCGGACCACGGCGGGCAGGGCGTACGCGACGGCCGCGGTGATCGCGGCGGCGCGCCCCACTCCGAACAGCGCGACGACCGGGATGAGGTACACGAACTGCGGCAGGGTCTGCAGGACGTCCAGCACCGGCCGCAGCATGCGCTCCACCCAGGAGACACGGGCGGCGAGGATGCCGATGAGGACGCCCAGCACCAGGGTGAGCGCCACGGCGCCCAGGACCTGCGACAGCGTGTCCAGAGTCTTCGACCAGACACCGAGGACACCGGTGGCCGCCAGCGCCGCTGCCGCGCCGAGCGCGGTGCGCCAGGTGCCGGCCAGCAGCGCCAGGCCCGCGACCAGCAGGAGCAGCGACCACCACGGGGCGCCCTGGAGGACGTCACGGAGCGGGTTGAGCACCCAGGAAGTGAAGTTGGACGCCCAGACCTCGGTGCCGCCGAGGACGGGGACACCGGCGTGGACGTGGTCGACCATCCAGTCCTGGAAGTCGTTGACGGGGCCCGAGATGTCGAACGTCCATCCATCGGGCCATGCCGCCGCACCGGCGAGCTTGCCCGCCACGAGGGCCGCCACGATGCCGAGGACGGTGGCCACGGTGCTCACGGTCACCGTGATCCAGCGGATCCGACCGGCGTACAGCAGCCGGGAGCGAAGGCGCAGCGGACGAGGGCCGAAGTACACCGGCACGCGCACCGCACGGGGCCCGTCGGCGGCAGGCGGCGCGCCGAGCAGCTCACCCGCGGCCTCGGTCGTGCGGTCCAGCCATACGGCGATCAGCACGATCGGGATGCCCGCGGCGAGCGCCGCTCCGACGTCGACGGTGGACAGCGCGGAGTACACCTCGTCGCCGAGACCGCCGGCCCCGATCACCGAGGCGATGACCACCATGGACAGGGCCATCATGATCGTCTGGTTGAGGCCGAGCAGCAGTTCCTTGCGGGCCAGCGGCAGCCTGGCCGTGCGCAGCCGCTGCCAGCCGCTCGCACCCAGCGAGGCCGAGGCCTCGAGCACGGCCGGGTCGGCGCCCCGCAGACCCAGTGCGGTGAGCCGCGTCATGGGGGGCGCCGCGTAGATCACGGTGGCGAGCAGGGCGGCGGGCGAGCCGGTACCGAAGATCAGTACGAAGGGCAGGAGGTACGCGAAGGCCGGGAGCACCTGCATGGTGTCCAGGACAGGGCGCAGGGCCCGGTCGACCCGGTCGGAGAGGCCGGCCGCCAGGCCGAGCAGGAAGCCGACCAGTGCGGAGACGGCGACCGCGACGATCATGAGGGCCAGCGTGAGCATCGCCGGTTCCCACATGCCGAGCAGGCCGCAGCCGGCGAAGGCGCCGAGCGCGATCGCGGCGACCTTGAGCCCGGCCCGGCCCGCTCCGCCGGCCCGCCAGGCGAGCAGTACACCGGCGGCGGTGACACCCGTCCAGCCCAGGAAGTCCAGCAGTTGGTAGACGCCGTCCACAGCGTCCACCGAGGTGTTGCTGATGTGCAGCAGGAAGTAGAGGAAGACCGGGCTGGTGTCGCGGTTGTCGACGATCCACTTGCTGAAGTCGTCGAGCGGTCCCGAGATGTCCACACCCAGTGCGCCGGGCCAGCTGTCACTGCCCCACAGCACGGCGGCGACGGGCACCAGCACCATCGCGAGGGCGGCGAGGCCGGTCAGCCGGCGGCTCGCGGGACGCATGACGGACAGCCTGGCCCGCAGCCTGGCCAGAGCGCCGGCGGTTTCGGGGCCGCCCGGCGGGGAGCCGACCTTCTCCGGGTTCGGGCTGTCCGGCTTGGTGGGGATCGTGGTACTCATCGGCCGCTCACCGCCGCGTTCCGGCGATCTCTGCCGGAGTGGGCGCCGCGATCCGTCGTACCGGTATGCGCGCTCATGCGGCCGCACCCGCCTTCGGTGAGGCGGTGTCGAGGCCCGCCACGACGGCGAGCAGGGCTTCGTGGTCGACGATGCCGAGCAGCTTGCCGTCGTCCATGACCCGCGCCGGCGAGCCGTCGCGGGCAACGGCCTCGATGGCGGTGGCGACCGTGGACAGCGGGGTGACCTCGGGGCCGACGCCCGCCTCGCCGTCCCGCGCCGGGCGCATGGCGGTGCGGGCCGTGATGACCTGCTCACGGGGTACGTCGCGAACGAAGTCCCGTACGTAGTCGTCGGCCGGGGCGGCGACGATCTCCTCCGGGGAGCCGCACTGCACGATCGCCCCGTCGCGCATGAGCGCGATCCGGTCGCCGAGCCTGAGCGCCTCGTTCAGGTCGTGCGTGATGAAGATCATCGTGCGGCCCTCTTCGCGGTGCAGGCGTATGACCTCCTCCTGCATGTCGCGGCGGATCAGCGGGTCCAGGGCGCTGAACGGCTCGTCGAACAGCAGGACTTCAGGGTCGACGGCGAGCGCCCGGGCCAGTCCGACACGCTGCTGCTGGCCGCCGGACAGCTGGGTGGGACGGCGGTGCTCCATGCCTTCGAGGCCGACCTTGGCGATCACCTTCATGGCCTGAGCGCGGCGTTCGAGCCGGTCCACACCCTGGATCTCGAGTCCGTAGGCGACGTTGTCGAGCACCGAGCGGTGCGGCAACAGCCCGAAGTGCTGGAAGACCATGGCCGCCCGGTGCCTGCGCAGCTCACGCAGACGGGCCTTGTCCATGGCGAGGACGTCCTCACCGTCGATCTCCAGCACGCCGGAGGTGGGTTCGATCAGCCGGGTCAGACAGCGCACGAGGGTGGACTTGCCGGAGCCGGACAGGCCCATGACCACGAACACCTCGCCCTGCCGTACATCGAAACTCACGTCGCGCACGGCGACCGTGCAGCCCGTGCGGCGGCGCAGTTCGTCGGCCGGCAGCTCTGCGAGTTCCCCGTTGGGTATGCGTTCGGCCTTCGGCCCGAAGACCTTCCACAGATTGCGTACGGAGAAAACGGAGGCGGTGTCCTGCACCGTCTCCTCTTTCGTCATGGACGTGGACATCAGGCATCGTCTCCGGGGGAGGTGGTCCGGGTGAGCAGGTCGGCGCATTTCTCGCCGACCATGAAGACCCCGATCATCGGGTTGACGGCAGGGATGGTCGGGAAGACGGAGGCGTCAGCGATGCGCAGACCGCCCAGTCCGCGCACCGTCAGATCGGGACCGACCACGGCGAGCGGGTCGTCGACGGCTCCGATGCGGCAGGTTCCGGCGGGGTGATAGACGGTGTGCGCCACTTTGCGGGCGTACTCGCCGAGTTCCTCGTCACCGGTGAGCTCCGGACCCGGGCACACCTCCCGCTTCAGCCAGGCGGCGAGCGGTTCGGTCCTGGCGATCTCGCGGGCGATGCGGATGCCGTCCACCAGGGTGCGTCCGTCGTAGTCGTCCTCGTCGGTGAAGTACCGGAAGTCGAGGGCGGGTTTGACGGCCGGGTCGGCACTGGTGAGGTAAAGGCGACCGCGGCTCTTCGGCTTGGGGATGTTGGGCGTCATCGACACTCCGTAGCGCGGCTTCTCGTAGCCGAGGCGCTCGGGGTTGTCGGTGAACGGTATTTGGTAGAAGTGGAACATCAGGTCCGGGCCCTTGGCGGCCGGGTCCCGGCGCACGAACAGACCCGCGTCGGAGTCCATCGCGGAGTTGTCGGGTATGGGGCCGTGGGTCTCCCACACGATCACCGACTCCGGATGGTCGAGAAGGTTCTCGCCGACTCCGGGCAGATCGAGGACGACGGGGATGCCGAGTGTCTCCAGGTCCTGCCTGGGCCCGATACCGGAGAGCATCAGCAGCCTCGGGGTGTCCACCGCGCCCGCGCAGACGATGACTTCACGGGCCGCGGTGACGGTCGTCTCCGTACCGTCCTGGGCCCGGACGCGAACACCCGTGGCCCGTCCGCCGGCCGTCTCCAGACGCAGCGCCCAGGTCTCCAGCAGCAGATGGAGGTTGGGGCGGTCCAGGAAGGGGTGCAGATACGCGACCGAGGCGGAGGACCGCTTGTTGTTCTCCGGGTGGTACGCGAGGTCGAAGAAGCCGACTCCTTCATGAAAGGGCTGTTCGTTGAAGCCTTCGACGCGCGGCACGCCCACGGCCTCCTGTGCGGCCTCGACGAAGTCGCGGGCGATCGCGTTACGGTCCTTCTCGTCCACCGGAACGATGTTGTTCAGCAGCCGGTCGTAGTACGGGTCCATGGACACCGCGTCCCAGCCTTCGGCGCCCGCCTCCGCCCATTCGTCCCAGTCGGAGGGCAGCGGCTTGAAGCTGATCAGGGTGTTGTGGGACGAGCAGCCGCCGAGCACCCGGGCACGGCTGTGGCGGATGTGGGAGTTCCCCCGCGGCTGCGGTGTCGTCGGGTAGTCGTAGTCGAGGTCGCTGCCGAGCAGGCCCAGCCAGCGCCGCAGTGTCAGCACCTCCGGCAGGTCCACGTCGGACGGACCGCCCTCGATCACGGCGACGCGGACCGCGGGGTCCTCGGTGAGGCGGGAGGCGATGACAGAACCCGCGGTACCTCCGCCGACGACCACATAGTCGTAGTCGTCTGTCTCCTGCTGGGCCATATTCGGTTCTTGCTCCTTGTCGTGCGTGCCGGGACGTACCCGGCCCGATGACGCCACCGTCTGGTTGCGACACGGGGTGGGTTCGCCTGCCCACGACTGTCGAAGTCATTCACGATCACCGCATGGTGTGATGTGGTTCACAACAACATGGGGGCTTCCGTGTTCTGTACGTGCGCCGCGTTCCCTGAGTTTCCTGTGCTCTCCGGGCCGTCCTCGGGGCTGAGCTTCTGCGTCAGCCAGTGGTGGAACGCGCTGATGTGGTGCTCACTGGGCACCAGCACGCCGCCTGAGCGGTAGGCCCGCGAACTCATGGCAGGCTGAGTACGCTCGCAAGCGTCGAAGTCCTGAACGTTAACACGATGGAACAGTTCGACTGATTTGGACATATCTGCTCCGGAGTCGATGACATCGGGGGCGTACAGCCAGTCGCACTCCACGACCGTGCGGTCCTCCGCCATCGGGAACATCCGGTGCATGATCACGTGATCGGGCACCAGATTGATGAAGACCTGTGGCCGGACGGTGATCGCGTAGTAGCGGCGGTCCTGGTCGTCGGTGATGCCGTCGAGCCGCCCGAAGCCCTCGGTGCCGTCGACCGTGAAGCCCTCGACCCCCTCACCGAACTCGGCCCCGTGGCCGACGAAGTACTGGGCGGCGTAGCCGTCGGCGAACTCGGGGAGCACGTCGGTGAGTTCGGGATGGATCGTCGCGCAGTGGTAGCACTCCATGAAGTTCTCGACGATCAGCTTCCAGTTGGCCTTCACGTCGTAGGTGATGCGCTTGCCCAGCGCCAGGCCTTCGGTGCGGTAGCGCTCGATGGACGCGACGTCGCCGAGGCGCTCGATCGTGGCCCCAATGACCGTTTCCTCGAAGGAGGGCGGCTCGTCCGCCAGGCAGACCCAGGCGTAGCCGAGCCACTCCCTCAGGGCCACCTTGACCAGGCCGTACGTCGTGCGGTCGACGTCGGGCATCCGCGTCAGGTTGGGCGCGGCGACGAGCTTGCCGTCAAGGTCGTAGGTCCAGGCGTGATACGGGCACTGGAGGTTGCGCCGCACCTCGCCGGATTCCTCGGTGCACAGCCGGGCACCCCTGTGCCGGCAGATGTTGAGAAAGGCGCGCAGTTCCCCGGTGCGGGAGCGAGTGATGAGGACGCTCTCGCGGCCGATCTGGACGGTGCGGAAGGCTCCGGGCTTCTCCAGGTCCGCGGAGCGGACGGCGCAGAACCACATCGTCTCGAAGACGCGTTCCTGCTCTTGCCGGAAGATCTCCCGGTCGGTGTAGTAGTGGCCCGGCAGGGTGGCCACCAGGCTCGGGGAGAGCTGGGCGGGGGTAGTGGGAGAAATCGGGGTCGTCGTCACGTGCGTACTCCTCAGGCGGGCGCGGCGGCGAGGCGGCGGGGGTCGAACAGGCCGATCGGATGGTGGGTCGTGCCCTTCAGGGCCAGATCGGCGAGGATCTCGCCGACGACCGGCACGAACTTGAAGCCGTGCCCGGAGAACCCGCAAGCCACGGTCACGGACTCCGGATGCGCCGGGTGGCGCGCGATGACGAAGTGTTCGTCAGGGGTGTTGGAGTACATGCAGGTGGCGGCCTTGAGGAAGGTACCGGGCAGTTCGGGTATGCAGCGGGACATGTGGTCCGCCATTGCCTTTGTCTCGTGCTCGTGCACGGTCCGCTCGATGGTCTCCGGGGTGCACTCGACGCCCTTGCGGAAGAAGGCGACCTTGGCGCCCAGCTCCGGGCCGTCGATGGCCGGGAAGCCATAGACCTGGACCCCGGCCGCGTCCTCCCAGATGTAGATCGGATGCTTCTCGGGCACAAAGGGCTGGACACCCCCGGCCGGCTGGAACCAGTACATGACCTGCCGCTCGATGGTGAACGGCACCCCGACATCGGTGAGCAGCTGCGGCGCCCACGCCCCCGGGCAGATCACCAGCTGGCCCGCGGTGTAGGTGTCGTCGGCCGTATGGACACGCACGCCGTCCTTGTACGGCTCCCAGCGCGTCATCGGCTCCTCGAAGTGCAGCTCGGCGCCCTGCCGGGTGGCGAGCTGGAGATGAGCCGCGACCATGTTCTCGGGGCGGACCAGGCCGGCCTTGGGCTCGTAGAGCGCGATCTCGTCGTCGTCCGGGTTCAGGGTCGGGAAGCGACGGCGGATCTCGGCCGCGTCCAGCATCTCGTGGGGCAGATCCCATTGCGTGGCGGAGCGCAGTGAGCCGGAGACGGTCAGCGAGTCGGGCGGGCCGATCATCACGCCTCCGCAGAGCGTCGCGATGTCCCGGCCGGTGGCCCGCTCCACCTCGTCGTACAGCTCGTAGGCGCGCAGCAGCAGCGGTACGTACGCCGGGTCCTCGAAGTAGGACTGCCGGGTGATCCGCGAACCGCCGTGACTGGAACCGCGGTTGTGGACCGGGCCGAACTTCTCCAGGCCGAGCACACGGGCACCGCGCGCGGACAGATGGTGGGCGGCGGCACTGCCCATTCCGCCGAGACCGATGACGATCACGTCATACGTGGGGGACACCGGGGCCTCCTTGGTCTTGTGGCCGGTCTTGTCTGTTGATCGTTCTCAGCGGCGGATTCGGTTCATCTTCGGGTCGAAGAGCGGCTCGTCCACGACGGTCGCCGGGACCTTCTCGCCGAAGTACTCGATGTGCACGCTCGCCCCGGTCGGGAGCACGGGCAGCCAGGCGTACGCGACGCACCGGCCCAGCGTGTAGCCGTACGAGGCGCTGGTGACGTAGCCCGCCGGGGAGCCGTCGACGTACACGGGCTCCTTGCCGAGGACTACGGACGCCGGGTCGTCGATCAGGAGCGGGGTGAGCCTGCGCGTGGGTACGCCCAGCGACTCCAGGGCCGCCTTCCCGGTGAAGTCCCCCTTGTCCATACGGACCGCGAAGCCGACGCCGGCCTCGTACGGGGTGTGCTCGTCGGTCATGTCGACGCCCCAGGCGCGGTAACCCTTCTCCAGGCGAAGGGAGTTGAAGGCCGAGCGCCCGGCCGCGATCACGCCGTGCTCCTGGCCCGCCTCCCAGAGGGTGTCCCAGAGCCGGAGCCCCAGGTCGGCGGTGGTGTAGAGCTCCCAGCCCAGTTCGCCGACGTAGCTCAACCGCATGGCGGTGACCGGGACATGGCCGATGTACGTCTCCTTCGCGCGGAAGTAGCCGAAGCCCTCGTGCGAGAAGTCGTCGCGGGTCAGCGGCTGGACGAGGTCGCGGGCGAGCGGACCCCAGACGCCGACGCAGCAGGTGCCGGAGGTGATGTCCCTGATGTGGACGCCGTCAGGTGCGCGCCGCGTCAACCAGTCCAGGTCGGCGGGGGAGTTGGCGCCCACCTGGAATCGGTCGGGGCCCAGACGGGCGACGGTGAGGTCGGAACGTATGCCGCCCGTCTCGTCCAGGAGCAGGGTGTAGGTGACCGCGCCGGGCTTCTTGCGGAGGTTGTTGCTGGTCATGCCGTGCAGGAAGTCGAGGGCTCCGGGGCCGGTGACTTCGAGGCGGCGCAGGGGCGTCATGTCGTACAGGGCGACTTTCTCGCGCGTGGCCTTCGCCTCGGCCGCGGCGATCGGTGACCAGTAGCGGGCCGACCAGGGGTCGCGTTCGGGGAGGTCGACGAGCGTGTCGGCGAGTGGGGCGTTCGCCTCGTACCAGTGCGGGCGTTCCCAGCCGCCGCCCTCCAGGAAGTAGGCGCCGAGGGCCTGTTGGCGGGCGTAGAAGGGGCTGACCCGCAGAGGCCGCGGCTGCTCCATCGGCTGGAGCGGATGCACGACGTCGTACACCTCGACGAACTGCTGCGAGCCACGGCCTTGCACGTACGAGGGTGAGCGCTGGACGTCCTCGAAGCGGGCGAGATCGCATTCGTGCAGGTCCAGGGACGGGCGGCCGTCGACCATCCACTCGGCCACCGCCTTGGCGACGCCGGCGGAGTGCGTCACCCAGACGGCTTCGGCCAGCCAGAAGCCGCGCAGTGCACGCGATTCCCCGAGGACCGGCATGCCGTCCGGTGTGAAGGAGAAGACGCCGTTGAAACCCTCCTCGATCTCGGTCTCGCGCAGCGCCGGGATCAGCCGGCGGCAGTCGTCCCAGCTCGGAGCCCAGTCCTCCTCGGTGAAGGGGTACGAGGACGGCATCTCCATGTCGTTGGCGCGTGCCTCGTCGTAGGGGAGGACCGCGAACGGGTCGACGGGGAGCGGCTTGTGGGCGTAGCTGCCGATGCCCAGGCGGTCGGTGTGCTCGCGGAAGTAGAGGTCGCGGTCCTGGAAGCGGAGGATGGGCTTCGAGGCTTCTTCGGTGGCTTCGCCGAGTTCGGGCAGCGGCCTGGTCTTCGCGTACTGGTGCGCGAGCGGCTGGAGCGGTACGTCGACTCCGGCCATGCGGCCGATGACCGGGCCCCAGAAACCGGCGGCGGAGACCACGTGGTCGGCGGTGAAGGTGCCCTGGTCGGTGACGACCGACGTCACACGGCCGTCTTCCTGCTCGATGCCGGTGACCGTGTGGCGGTCCAGGAAGCGGGCGCCGCGGCTGATGGCCCGCTCCATCTGGGCGCGGGACGCGAGCAGGGCGCGGGCCAGTCCGTCCTCAGGGGTGTGGAAACCGCCGAGGATGATCGATTCATCGATAAGTGGCCAGAGTTCCTTGCAGCGGGCGGCGCTCACGATCTCGCCCCGGATGCCCCATGAGGCGGCGTAACCGGCCCTGCGGTGCAGGTCGGCCAGGCGCTCGGGGGTCGTCGCGAGTTCGAGACCGCCGACCGGGTTGAAGCAGGAAACGCCGTCCACCTCGAGGGAGTTGAACTTCTCGACCGTGTACTGGGCCAGCGCCGTGAGCGTCCTGGACGGGTTCGTCCGGAAGACCAGGCCGGGGGCGTGCGAGGTCGAGCCGCCGGGAGCGGGCAGTGGTCCCTGTTCGAGGACGGTGACGTCGGTCCAGCCGCGGGCGGTGAGCTCGTCGGCGAGGGAGCAGCCGACGATGCCGGCGCCCACGATGACCACGCGGGGGCTCACAGGACCACCACCGAGCGCAGCACCTCGCCGCGATGCATCTTCGCGAACGCCTCCTCGACCTGCTCCAGCGCGATGGTCTCGGAGACGAAGGCGTTCAGGTCCAGCATGCCGTAGAGGTACTGGTCGATGAGGAACGGGAAGTCGCGGCTCGGCAGACAGTCCCCGTACCAGGACGACTTGAGGGCGCCGCCGCGCGAGAACACGTCGATCAGCGGGAGGTCGATCCTCATCTCGGGGTCGGGGACACCGACCTGGACCAGGATGCCCGCGTGATCGCGCATGTAGAAGGCCTGTTTGTACGTCTCCGGGCGGCCGACCGCGTCGATGGCGATGTCGACGCCGAAGCCGTCGGTGAGCGCGCGGACGGCCTCGACGGGGTCCGTGCCGCGGGAGTTGACCGTGTGGGTGGCGCCGAACTTCTCCGCCTGGTCGAGCTTCCTGTCGTCGATGTCGACGGCGATGACCTTCATGGCCCCGTTCAGGCACGCGCCCGCGATCGCCGCGTTGCCGACACCGCCGCAGCCGATGACGGCGACTGTGTCACCGCGGCCGACGTTGCCGGTGTTCACGGCCGCTCCGTAGCCGGCCATCACACCGCAGCCGATCAGGCCCGCGGCCTCGGGGCGGGCCGCCGGGTTGATCTTGATTGCCTGTCCGGCCGCGACCAGGGTCTTCTCCGCGAAGGCGCCGATGCCGAGGGCGTTGCTGAGGGGGGTGCCGTCGATGAGCGTCATCGGCTGAGTGGCGTTGCGCGAGTCGAAGCAGTACCAGGGGCGGCCACGGCGGCAGGAACGGCACGTGCCGCAGGGCGCCCGCCAGGCGAGCACCACATAGTCGCCGGGTGCGAGGTCTGTGACGCCGTCGCCGACGGCTTCGATCGTGCCGGCCGCCTCATGGCCGAGGAGGAAGGGGAAGTCGTCGTTGATCGCGCCCTCCCGGTAGTGCAGATCCGTGTGGCAGACCCCGCAGGCCTGTACGGAGACGAGCACCTCACCCGGGCCGGGATCGGGCACCACGATTGTCTGCACCTCGACGGGTGCGCCCTTTTTCACAGCGACTACGGCACGGACCTCGTGTGGCACGACCAGCTCCTCTGCTGTTGCGCAATGCACGATGGGTTGCGCTATGGGAGACATAGTGAGAACGCCATCGTGGGGCCGTCAAGAGGTGTGGGTTAACCCTTGGCAAAAGGAATCGGCCACCCCGAAACGCGACCGACACACAAGAGCGCGGGGCCGGGTTTCCCCGGCCCCGCGCTGAGCTTGGCGTCCGACTGGTGGACGGCTCTTCCCCGGCTTGTGTCCGGGGCGCGCTCCGTCAGAAGCCGTATCCCATCCGGCGCGACAGATCGGCCGCGGCCTCCTCCGTGCGCTTGGCGAGTTCCGGCAGGCGGTCCGAGTCGAGCCGGTACACCGGCCCCGAGACGCTGAGCGCGCCGATCACCTTGCCGTCGTGTGCGCGCACCGGGGCGGCCGCCGCGGCCAGGCCCCGCTCGAGCTCCTCGACGGCCATCGCGTACCCCTGGTCCACGATGGCCTCCAACTCGGCGCGCAGCGCGGCCGTTCCGATGATGGTGCGCTCCGTGAACCGCGGCAGCGTTCTGGCCAGCAGCCCTTCGCGCAGCGTCGGCGGCAGATGGGCCAGCAGCACCTTGCCGCTGGAGGTGGCGTGCAGCGGCGTACGCCTGCCCAGCCAGTTCTGTGCGGTCACGGATGCGGCGCCGCGGGCCTGCATGATGTTGACGGCCGCGTCATCGTCGTGGACCGCGATATTGACGGTCTCGCCCAGCTCGTCCGCGAGTTCGCGGCAGACGGGCGCGCCCTCCTGGGAGATGTCCAGACGTACTGCCGCCGCCCCCGCCAGGCGGAGTACGCCGGCCCCCAGGTAGTACTTCCCCCGGTCCTTGGCCTGGGCCACAAGACCGCGGTTCTCCAGCACTCCGAGGAGCCGGAAGGCCGTGGACTTGTGCACCTCCAGCTCGTCGGCGATCTCGGTGACGCCCGCCTCGCCGATCCGGGCGAGGATCTCCAGCACGCTCACGGCGCGGTCCACCGACTGCACGGCGCTGCCCGCGCCCTTGGGCTGCTTCTCCGACGTCTCCTCGGTCTGCTCAGCCTGCTTCTGAGTGCGGGTCATGGCTCAACTCTCACCACCTGGCGGCCCTGATTGGACCGCATCTGCGGGAAGCCCTTGACGTGGCGGGCATCCCGCGCGGATTCTGTTGCGCATAGCGATTCCTCGTGCGCTATGTGAAACATCATGTTACCGAAGAGTCCGTGACCGGCGTAGGTCCCGGACCAGACCGGACCTGACAGTCCTGGACTCAGACGTCCTGGACCGAGAGGGGGGCCCGTGATTCCCATCTGCCGCCTTGATGACCTCCCCGAGGGCGAGTCCGTCCGTATCGACACGACACCGCCCATCGCCGTGTTCAACGCCGATGGCGAGCTGTACGCCATCGATGACACCTGCACCCACCAGGACGCCTCCCTCTCCGAGGGCTGGCTGGAGGGCTGTCTGGTCGAATGCCCGCTCCACGCCGCCTCATTCGATCTCCGCACCGGCCAACCCACGTGCCTCCCCGCGCGCCGCGCCGTCCGTACCCACCACGTCACCGTCGACGACGGCGTCGTCTACGTCCACGTGGCGGCCCAGGAGGGCACGGCAGCATGAGGACTGTGACCGTCGTCGGTGCCTCGCTCTCCGGTCTGTACGCGGCCCGCGAGCTGCGTGCTCAGGGGTTCGACGGACGCCTGGTGGTCGTCGGGGACGAACCGCATCGCCCCTACGACCGCCCGCCCCTGTCCAAGGATTTCCTCACCGGCCGGGCCGATGAGGACCAACTCGCCCTCACCGACGCCGAGGAGACCGCCGAACTCGACGCCGACTGGCTTCTCGGCGTACGCGCCCGCGCCCTCGACGCCCGCGGCCGTACCGTCCTCCTGGACGACGGCCGCACCATTTCCACCGACGGCGTGGTCATCGCCACCGGCGCCTCGGCCCGGGGACTGCCCGGTTGTGAACTCACCGGGGTGCACACCCTGCGCACCCTCGACGACGCCCGCGCCCTGCGCGCCGAACTGTCCGCCGACCCCCGGCAGATCGTCGTCATCGGCGGCGGCTTCATCGGCGCCGAGACCGCCTCCTCGTGCGCCGCACTCGGCCACGACGTCACGGTCGTCGAAGCCGCGCCGTTGCCGCTCGTGCCCCAACTCGGCCCGGACATGGCCGCGGTGTGCGCCGCACTGCACCGCCGCGGTGGTGTGGACCTGGTCACCGGCATCGGCGTCGCCGCCCTGCGTGGCACCGTGGCGGTCACCGGCGTGGAACTCGCCGACGGCCGTATGCTGCCTGCCGACATTGTGATCGTCGGCATCGGTGCCACCCCCACCACCGACTGGCTGGCGGGCTCGACACTCGCGCTGCACGACGGCGTGCTGTGCGACGACGGCTGTGCAACGAGGCTGCCGCAGGTGGTCGCCGTCGGAGACGTGGCCCGCGTCGGCGGCACCCGCGCCGAACACTGGACCAGTGCCACCGAGCAGCCCCGCGTCGCCGTACGCAACCTCCTCGCCGGGCACACCACGGAGACCGTGCGTCCTGTGCCCTACTTCTGGTCCGACCAGTACGGTGCGCGGATCCAGTTCGCGGGACGGCGGCTCGCCACCGACACCGTCCGTATCGCGGAGGGCGCGATCACCGACGGCGCGCCGGACGAGGGCGGCTTCCTCGCGCTGTACGAGCGCGATGGCCGTACAACGGCGGTGCTCTCCGTGGACCGCCCGCGCCCCTTCATGCGGGCCAGGCGCGAACTGGCGCGCGGGGCAAGCGCGGTGGAGGCGGCAGCCGCCACCCGGTGAGCTGGTCCTGAGATTCCGGACCAGCTCACTAGGAGTGCGACAACTGGCCCGCGCCGCCCCGACGGCGTATCCGCTCCTTGGCCCGCTCGGACGCCCGCTCCTGGCGCCGTGCCTTGCGCCGCTCACGTCGCAGGGCACGCGCCGTGCTGCTCGGCGTCGACACCACGCCGTTGCGCTGGATCCACACCTGTCGGGTCACCCACACGTCCAGCGCGCCCCATGTGGCGACCACCGTGCTCGCCACGCTGCTCAGGACCATGGGGAACGCGAGCCAGGAACCGGCCAGCGTGCTCAGGAAGGCAACCATCGCCTGGACCAGCGTGACGGCGATGATGATGACGGCCCGCACCGCGGACGTACGCACCGGATCGGGCAGCCGTGGTCCGCGCGCGGGCTCCTCGACCCACAACGGCCGGTAGTACGCCCGCTCTTCCGCCTCTTGCTCCTCCTGCGCCGGAATGTCGCGATCCGGCGCCTCCGCCTGGGTGTCCCGCTCCGCCACCGCCGTTGCCCCGACGCTCAGCTGGGGCGCCTCGCGCCGCTCTGCCGTGCCCATCAACTTGTCACTCCCCACCGCCCAGCAGCCCTTCGCTCGGGTGTCACAAGACGTCAACACCCCACGGCTGCCCGGCTTGCGCCGTTTTATGCCACCTGGGTGCGGCATGCGGCGCCTGAGCCGATTCCGTCCCCAACTCCCATACATACAGACGATCGACGTGCCTTGAAGATTCCCAACGAGTGAAAAATTTCAGCCAACTGGCCAAGTTCCCTGACAGGTTGGCGTCCGGCGTTCTGTGCCGGAATCGGGGAGGCAATCTCCCCCAATGAACGGACAACTACGGATGTCTTGTTCCTGTCGCGTCGGTGAAGCGGACGGAGTCCGTCCGGACGGGCCTTCGAGTTCCCTGTGTGTCGGTAGTAGGCTCACGCCGTTTGTTGACGCACATGTGTACCCCCATCCGGAGGGGGTCGAGCTGGGGGAGGCCATGCGCTTTCGCGGGAAGTCCATCCGCCGGAAGATCGTGGCGCTGCTCATCGTGCCGCTGGTGTCGCTGACCGCGATCTGGGGCTTCGCCACGGTACTCACCGGGCGCGAGGCAGGTGCGCTGTTCGACGCTTCGTCCGTCGTGGAGAAGGTCACCTATCCCACCGAGGACACCGTCCGCGTCCTGCAGCAGGAACGCCGCCAAGCCCTCGTCTATCTCGCCGACCCCCGCGCCTCCGACGGGCTCGCCGCACTCCGTCGCAGCCGGGCGGCCACCGACGACGCCATCGCCGAGATCCGCAGAAACGCCGAGAACTCCGACGTACGCGACGCGGTGGGCGAGGGCACCGGCGGTCGGCTGACGGCCATGCTGGATTCCTTGGACGGCATCGAGCCACTGCGCCGCAGCGTTGAAGAGGGCACACTCACCCGGGCCACGGCCCTGGAGCAATACAACAACCTTGTCGAGCCTTGCTACGACGTGCTCTCAAACCTTCATGTGGTCGACGACGTGGAGATGGACAAGCAGCACCGGGCCCTCGTCAACATCGCCCTCGCGCGCGAACTGCTCTCCAGAGAAGACGCCCTGCTCGGCTCGGCGCTGGTCGTCGGCAGGCTCTCCTCCGACGAGATCCGCGACATCTCCGACCTCGTGGCCCAGCGCGACCTGATCTACGCCAGCAACCAGCCGCTGCTCCCCTCCGCGGAGCGCGAGCGCTACCAGCGCTTCTGGAAGAACGCCGCCACCGCTCCGCTACGGGTGGCCGAACAGGCAGCCATCTCCTCCGAGTCCGGCAAGCCCCGTGGCGTCACCGCGAAGAGCTGGGACACCGAGGCCGGCAACGTCCTCGACGAGCTGGGCACCCTCAACGACGAGGCGAGCGACCGCTACCAGGACCGCGTCCGCCCGATCGCCGTCGACGTCATCGTCAGGGCGGCCGTCGCCGGCGTCCTCGGCCTGATCGCCCTGCTGGTCTCGCTCTTTCTGTCCGTACGCATCGGCCGCGGCCTCATCCGCGACCTGCGCGGGCTGCGCCTGGAGGCCCACGAGGCGTCCGGGGTACGGCTGCCCAGCGTGATGCGCCGGCTCTCCGCGGGCGAACAGGTCGACGTGGAGACCGAGGTGCCGCGTCTGGAGTACGACAAGAACGAGATCGGCGAGGTCGGCCAGGCCCTCAACACCCTCCAGCGCGCCGCGGTCGAGGCAGCCGTCAAGCAGGCCGAACTGCGCGACGGCGTCTCCGAGGTCTTTGTGAACCTCGCCCGCCGCAGCCAGGTCCTGCTGCACAAGCAGCTCACCCTGCTCGACACCATGGAGCGCAGGACCGAGGACACCGACGAACTCGCCGATCTCTTCCGCCTCGACCATCTGACCACCCGTATGCGCCGCCACGCCGAGGGCCTGGTGATCCTCTCCGGCGCGGCCCCCTCCCGGCAGTGGCGCAAGCCCATCCAGCTGATGGATGTCGTCCGCGCCGCCGTCGCCGAGGTCGAGGACTACGAACGTATCGAGGTACGCCGACTGCCGCGCATGGCCGTAACCGGTCCCGCGGTCGCCGACCTCACCCACCTCGTGGCCGAACTCCTGGAGAACGCCACCGTGTTCTCACCCCCGCACACCGCTGTCCAGGTGCTCGGCGAACGCGTCGCCAACGGCTTCACGCTGGAGATCCACGACCGCGGCCTGGGCATGGCCCCGGAAGCACTCCTCGACGCCAACCTGCGGCTCGCCGAGACCCCCGAGTTCGAGTTGTCGGACACCGACCGGCTCGGCCTGTTCGTGGTCAGTCGTCTCGCCCAGCGGCAGAACGTACGCGTCTCCCTGCAGCCGTCCCCGTACGGCGGGACCACCGCGGTGGTGTTCATCCCCGACGCGTTGCTCACGGACGACGTGCCCGACACCAACGGCGTGGGCTTCCGGCTCGACCGGGCGCTCGCGCCGAAGCAGGGTGACGAGAACCGCAAGGCGGCGCTCTCCCAGGTACCGGTCCAGCTCCCGGGCCTGCCGGCTTCCATCCTGGACGGGCCGGTCGAACTGGAGGCTCCCGTGGACCTGGGTGCCCTGAACGACTTCCCGGGTGCCCTCGATGACGAGGACAGCGAGCGCGGCGGCATCTTCCGCCACCGCCGCTCCATCGCGGGGGGCCCGGTGGAGCAGCACCAGCAGGCACGTGAGGCCCCGGGCGAGCCGGCTCGCCCGGGCGACGGCGATCACCCCGGCGAACCCGCGCAGCTCCCGCGCCGGAGGGCCCCGAAACTTGTCAGCTCCCATGGCCGCCCCGTCACCCAGACGAAGCCGCGGCGCGTGGAGCCGACGGAACGCGCGAACGCCGAGGAGTCGACGGAAGCAGCGGAATCGGCTGAGGGGGCGGCGGAACGACGGGGTGCCCTGGAGGAACTGCCGAAGCGCACCCGAGCCGCCAAAGCCAAACGGCTGCCGTCGCGTCGGGCACCGGCGGATCCGCTTCCCACCGACCGGGGCGAGCCCGGTGCCGCGCCCGACGAGGGCACCGAGCCGGCGGACGGTAGGGCCGGACTTGGCCGGACACCGGACCGTGGCGCCGAGCCCGGCAAGATCCTGGATCGTGACACCGAGCCCACGGGCAGCACGCGGTCGGCCGACCGCGGCCCTGAACCCGGAGGCCGCAGTCTCGAGCCCGGTGAGGCACCCACCCGCGGACCCGAACGCACCGAAGCCTCGGCCCGAGGCGGTGAGCCCGGCGAGGCCCCGACCCTCCCCAGGCGCGCGTCGGGCAGCAGCCGCACCGGCGCCCCGCCCGCAGGCGGCGGCACCGGCCCGCTGCCCCGACGCGTACGGCAAGCCAATCTGGCCCCGCAGTTGAAGGACGGACCAGACCGGCGCGCCGAGCGCGACACGGGCCGCCCGGGGAAAGGCGCGGAGTCCACCGAGCGCGACGCCGACCAGGTACGCAGCCGTATGGCCTCGCTCCAGCGCGGCTGGCAGCGCGGCCGAGAGGAGAACGCCACGGGCGACGGGGCCCAGGACGGCACAGCACAAGGAACGACTAAGGGGGACGGTCGATGACCGCACCGAAGGACGCCGGCCACATCAGGACCAACAAGGTGTCCGGTGAACTCAACTGGCTCCTCGACGACCTGGTGGACCGCGTCGCCAGTATCCGCAAGGCACTCGTGCTCTCCAGCGACGGTCTGCCCACCGGGGTCTCCGAGGACCTGACCAGGGAGGACAGCGAGCACCTCGCCGCCGTCGCCTCCGGATTCCACAGCCTCGCCAAGGGCGTCGGCCGCCACTTCGAGGCGGGCAGTGTCCGGCAGACGATCGTCGAGCTCGATGACGCGTTCCTGTTCGTCACGGCCGCGGGTGACGGCAGCTGTCTCGCCGTCCTCTCGGACGCCGACTCGGATGTCGGGCAGGTCGCGTACGAGATGACGTTGCTGGTCAAGAGGGTCGGCGCACATCTGGCACAGGCTCCGCGCACCGATCTGCCCGCAGGCGGGTAGTGGGATGGCATGAGCGCAGACGGTCAGGGGATGTCCCACTGGTTCGACGACGAGGCCGGACCGGTGGTCCGTCCGTATGCCATGACACGCGGCCGCACCACCAGTGCGGCCCAGCACCGCCTCGACCTGATCGCGGTGGTCGTGACGGAACCGCATGCCGACGAGCCGGGAGCGGCGCAGACGCTGTCCCCGGAACACGAGGACATCGTCGAACTCTGTCGCGACGCCCCGCAGTCGGTCGCCGAACTCGCCGCCGAACTCGACCTCCCCATCGGAGTGGTACGTGTCCTCATAGGAGATCTCGTGGCTGACGAAATGGTCCATGTGACGCGTCCGGTACCCCCCGCCGAGCTGCCGGACGAGAGTATTCTGCGCGACGTGATCAATGGGCTCCGGGCGCTCTGAGCAGCGCGGAAGCGGGGAACTGACGTGACAGGCTGGCAGTTCTGGGTCGACCGAGGCGGCACCTTCACCGACATCGTCGCGCGTCGCCCCGACGGCCGCCTGCTCACGCACAAGCTCCTCTCCGACAACCCGTCGCGGTACGCCGACGCCGCCGTCGCGGGCGTACGGGAACTCCTCCACGACGACGGCCCCATCGATGCCGTCCGCATGGGCACCACCGTTGCCACGAACGCCCTCTTGGAGCGCAAGGGCGAGCGCACCCTCCTCGTCGTCACCCGCGGCTTCAGGGACGCACTGCGCATCGCCTACCAGAACCGCCCGCGGATCTTCGCCCGTGCGATCGAACTGCCCGAGCTGCTCTACGAACGGGTCGTCGAGGTCGACGAGCGCATCGCCGCCGACGGAACCGTCCTGCGCGCCCCCGATCTGGACGCCCTCGCCGGGCCGCTGCAGGAGGCGTACGACGACGGAATCCGAGCCCTGGCCGTCGTCTGCATGCACAGCCACCTCCATCCTGTCCACGAGCAGACCATCGGCGAGCTGGCCGCCAGTATCGGCTTCCCGCAGATCTCGCTGTCCAGCGAGGTCAGCCCCCTGATGAAGCTCGTCCCGCGCGGCGACACAGCCGTCGTCGACGCCTACCTCTCGCCCGTGCTGCGCCGCTACGTCCAGCACGTCGCCGATGAACTGCGGGGCGTGCGGCTGATGTTCATGCAGTCCAACGGAGGACTTGCCGAGGCCGGGCAGTTCCGAGGCAAGGACGCCATCCTGTCCGGCCCCGCGGGCGGCATCGTCGGCATGGCGCGGATGTCGCAGCTCGCCGGCTTCGACCGTGTCATCGGCTTCGACATGGGCGGCACCTCCACGGACGTTTCGCACTTCGCGGGCGAGTACGAACGCGTCTTCACTGCCCAGATCGCCGGCGTACGGCTGCGCGCGCCGATGCTGGACATCCACACCGTCGCGGCGGGCGGCGGCTCCGTGCTCCACTTCGACGGCTCCCGCTATCGCGTAGGGCCGGACTCGGCGGGCGCGGACCCAGGGCCCGCCTGCTACCGGAGTGGCGGCCCGCTCACCGTCACCGACGCCAACGTGGCCCTCGGCCGCATCCAACCCGCCCACTTCCCCAGGGTGTTCGGCCCCGACGGTGACCAGTCGCTCGACGACGCACTCGTCCGCGACCGCTTCGCGGCCCTCGCCCGCGAGATCCGCGACCGGACCGGCGACGACCGCACCCCCGAGCAGGTCGCCGAGGGATACCTCCAGATCGCCGTGACCAACATCGCCAACGCCGTGAAACGCATCTCGGTCCAGAAGGGCCACGACGTCACCCGGTACGCGCTGACCACCTTCGGCGGCGCGGGCGGCCAGCACGCGTGCATGGTCGCCGACTCGCTCGGTATCCGCACCGTCCTCGTGCCGCCCATGGCCGGTGTCCTCTCCGCGCTCGGCATCGGGCTCGCCGACACGACGGCCATGCGTGAGCAGTCCGTCGAGGCGCCCCTGAAGGCGTCCTCGATGCCCGGTGTCCTGAAGACCGCGGACGACCTGGAGGGCGCGGCCCGCGCCGAACTCCGCGCCGAGGACATCCCCGAGGACCGCATCCGGGTCACCCGCCGGGCCCAGCTGCGCTATGACGGCACAGACACGGCACTCGTCGTCGAGCTGACCGAGCCCGACACCATGACCCGCACCTTCGAAGACCGCCATCGCGCCACCTACTCCTTCACCCTCGACCGTCCGGTCGTCGTCGAAGCCCTCTCCGTGGAAGCCACCGGCCTCACCGAGCCCCCCGATCTCTCCGCCCTCGCCACCCCCTACTCGACCCCCGGCACCCCGGAGACCGTCAGCCTCCACACGGGCGGCACCTGGCGCGACGTACCCCTGCACCGTCGCGAGGAACTGCCCCCCGGCGAAACCGTCACCGGCCCCGCGATCATCACCGAAGCCAGCGCGACGACCGTCGTCGACGACGGCTGGCAGGCGGCCATGACCGACGACGGGCATCTGATCATGGAACGCGCGGCGGTCACGGAGAGTTCCGATCTCGGTACGGAAGCCGACCCGGTTCTCCTCGAGGTCTTCAACAACCTCTTCATGTCCATCGCCGAGCAGATGGGCGCCCGCCTGGAGTCCACCGCCCAGTCCGTCAACATCAAGGAGCGCCTGGACTTCTCCTGCGCGCTCTTCGACCCCGAAGGCAACCTGGTCGCCAACGCTCCTCATATCCCTGTGCACTTGGGATCGATGGGCACCAGCGTCAAGGAGGTCATCCGCCGCCGGGGCTCAGGGATGCACCCTGGAGACGCGTACGCCGTCAACGACCCGTACCACGGCGGCACGCACCTCCCCGACGTCACGGTGATCACTCCGGTCTTCGACACGGAGGGTGACCGGATCCTCTTCTACGTGGCCTCGCGCGGCCACCACGCCGAGATCGGCGGCATCGCCCCCGGCTCGATGCCCGCGAACAGCCGCGTCATCGAGGAAGAAGGCGTCCTCTTCGACAACTGGCTGCTCGTGGAAGGCGGCCGCCTCCGCGAGGCGGAGACACGACAGCTGCTCACGGAGGCGCCCTACCCCTCGCGCAACCCGAAGACCAACCTCGCCGACCTGCGCGCCCAGATCGCCGCCAACCAGAAGGGCGTCGACGAAGTCGCCCGCATGATCGAGAACTTCGGCCTCGACGTCGTCCAGGCGTACATGAAGCACGTCCAGGACAACGCCGAGGAATCCGTACGCCGCGTCATCGACGCCCTTGAAGACGGCGAGTTCACCTACGAGACCGACTCCGGCGCCGTCATCCGGGTGCGCATCTCCGTAGACCGCGAAAAACGCTCCGCCACCGTCGACTTCACCGGTACGTCGCCGCAGCTCGGCACCAACTTCAACGCACCCTTCTCGGTGGTCAACGCCGCCGTCCTGTACGTCTTCCGCACCCTGGTCGCCGACGACATCCCGCTCAACGACGGCTGTCTGCGCCCCCTGGACATCATCGTGCCCCCCGGCTCGATGCTCGCTCCCGAACCTCCGGCCGCCGTGGTCGCCGGTAACGTCGAGACCTCGCAGGCCATCACGGGTGCCCTCTACGGAGCCCTCGGAGTGCAGGCGGAGGGCTCCGGCACCATGAACAACGTCACCTTCGGCAACGAACGCCACCAGTACTACGAGACCGTGGCCTCCGGATCCGGTGCGGGCGACGGCTTCCACGGCGCATCCGTCGTCCAGACCCATATGACCAACTCGCGGCTCACGGACCCCGAGGTCCTGGAGTGGAGACTGCCCGTCCAGCTCGACGAGTTCGCCGTACGACGCGGCAGCGGTGGAGCCGGACGATGGTGCGGCGGGGACGGCGCCGTACGCCGCATCCGGTTCCACGAGCCCATGACTGTCTCCACGCTCTCCCAGCACCGTAGAGTCCCGCCCTACGGCATGGCGGACGGCGAGCCCGGAGCACTGGGCGCCAACCGCGTGGAACGCGCGGACGGTACGGTCACCGAACTGGGCGGAAGCGACGCGGCGGACGTCGGCCCCGGCGACGTACTGGTCATCGAAACCCCTGGAGGCGGCGGATACGGTCCACCTCCCGCCCCATCCCCGTACGAAACCACTGAAGCAGGAGAAGAGAACGATGATCTTCGGGCGTTCTGAGCGCGGCAAGGCCCCCGTCGAGCCCGTCACGCTCAAGATCCTCGTGGCGGGCGGCTTCGGCGTGGGCAAGACGACAATGGTCGGCGCGGTCAGCGAGATCAAGCCGCTGCGGACCGAGGAAGTGCTCACCGAGGCCGGCCGCCCGGTCGACGACACCAGCGGGGTGGAGGGCAAGAACACCACCACGGTCGCCATGGACTTCGGCCGCATCACACTCCGCGAGGACCTGGTCCTCTACCTCTTCGGGACACCCGGACAGGACCGCTTCTGGTTCCTGTGGGACGAGCTCTCCACCGGCGCCCTGGGGGCCGTGGTACTCGCCGACACCCGCCGCCTGGAGGACTGCTTCGCCGCGGTCGACTACTTCGAGCGGCGCTCCATACCATTCCTGATGGGCGTCAACTGCTTCGAGGGCGCTGCCCGTTACCCCGCCGAAGACATCCGCCAGGCCCTCGACCTCGACCCCGACGTGCCCGTCGTGCTGTGCGACGCGCGCGACCGGGAGTCGGTCAAGGAGGTACTCATCGGCGTCGTCCAGCACGCGATGGCGTACGCGGCCGAGCGCCGCCAGACCGTCACCACCTGAAGCGCTCGCCCTTCATCCGGCCCGCCACGCGTACGGCCCGTACCCCCGCCGACTGGGGTACGGGCCGTAGTCCTCGGGCACGACACGCGTGACGCACGCGCGCGTGCACCCCAAAAACGCTGCACGCGCGCGTGCACCGCGAAAACGAGCCCTAGCTCGGACCGTCCTCGTGCCAGCCGAAGCTCTTCTCCACCGCCTTGCGCCAGTTGTGGTACTCGCGCTCGCGCACCGAGTCCTCCATCGACGGGGTCCACTCGACGTCCTTCGCCCAGTGCGACTTCAGCTCGTCGAGGTCGTTCCACACACCGGTCGCCAGGCCCGCCGCGTAAGCGGCGCCCAGGCAGGTCGTCTCGGAGACCTTCGGACGGATCACCGGCACCCCGAGCACATCCGCCTGGTGCTGCATCAGGAGGTTGTTCTTGGTCATGCCGCCGTCCACCTTCAGGGTCGTGATGTGCACCCCGGAGTCCTGGAACATGGCGTCCACGACCTCACGGGTCTGCCAGCTCGTCGCTTCGAGCACCGCGCGCGCGAGGTGCCCCTTCGTGACGTACCGCGTGAGACCGGTGACGACCCCGCGCGCGTCGGAGCGCCAGTAGGGCGCGAACAGGCCGGAGAACGCGGGCACGATGTACGCCCCGCCGTTGTCCTCGACGCTCGCCGCGAGCGTCTCGATCTCGTCCGACGTACGGATGATGCCGAGCTGGTCGCGGAACCACTGCACCAGGGCGCCGGTGATCGCGATCGACCCCTCCAGGCAGTACACGGGCGCCTCGGAGCCGATTTTGTAGCCCATGGTGGTGAGCAGCCCGCTCTTCGAAGGAACCGGCCGGTTCCCGGTGTTGAGCAGCAGGAAGCTGCCGGTGCCGTAGGTGTTCTTGGCCGTGCCCACGTCGTAGCAGGCCTGCCCGAAGACCGCCGCCTGCTGGTCGCCGAGTGCCGAGGCGACCGGCACCCCGCCGAGTTGGCCCACGGCGGTCCCGTACACCTCGGAGGAGGACTTGATCTCCGGGAGCATCGCTTCGGGGACGTTCATCGCGGAGAGGATCGAGGCGTCCCACTGAAGGGTCTCGAGGTTCATCAGCATGGTGCGCCCGGCGTTGGTCACGTCGGTGACGTGACGGCCGCCGTCCGTGCCGCCGGTGAGGTTCCAGATCAGCCAGGAGTCGATCGTCCCGAAGGCGATCTCGCCCCGCTCGGCGCGGGCCCGCAGCCCCGGCACGTTGTCCAGCAGCCAGGCCGCCTTCGGCCCGGAGAAGTAGCTGGCCAGCGGCAGGCCGGTCTGCTCGCGGAAGCGGTCCTGCCCGTCCGAGCCGCCCAGCTCGTTGCAGAGCGCGGAGGTACGGGTGTCCTGCCAGACGATCGCGTTGTGCACGGGTTTGCCCGTGGCGCGGTCCCAAAGAACCGTCGTCTCCCGCTGGTTGGTGATCCCCAGCGCGCTGAGCTGGTCGGCGCGGAGACCGGCCTTCGCGATCGCCCCCGCCACCACGGCCTGCACCTTCGACCAGATCTCGGTGGCGTCGTGCTCCACCCAGCCCGGCTTCGGGAAGATCTGACGGTGCTCGCGCTGGTCGACGGCGACGATCGCGCCGTCCTGGTTGAAGATGATGCAGCGGCTGGAAGTGGTGCCCTGGTCGATTGCGGCGACGAACTTGTCTGTCATGACGTCCCCTTCGTCGGATTCTTCAGAAGGCTGCGTTGAAGATGAGCCCCGAGAGCGCCCCGCCGATCAGCGGCCCCACCACCGGGATCCACGCGTAACTCCAGTCCGAGGTGCCCTTGTTGGGTATGGGGAGCAGGGCGTGGGTGATGCGTGGGCCCAGGTCACGGGCCGGATTGATGGCGTATCCGGTGGGACCGCCGAGCGACAGGCCGATGCCGACCACCAGGAAGGAGACGATCAGAATCGCGGTGCCGGACTCGCCGAGCCCCTTGGTCAGGCCGAAGGCCAGGATCGGCAGAACCAGAGCGATGGTGGCGATGATCTCGGTGATGAGGTTCGCCACGGGATTGCGGATCGCGGGTGCTGTGGAGAAGATCCCGAGCGTCGGTTGCGCCTTCTTCTCCTCGGCGTTGGCCTGGAACTGGGCGAGGTAGACCAGCCAGCACAGGACGGCGCCGAGAATCGCGCCGATCATCTGTCCGGCGACGTAGAGGGGGACCTTGTCCCAGTCCCCGGTGTCGATGGCGATGCCGAGTGTCACCGCCGGGTTGAGATGTCCGCCGGACAGCGGTGCCGCGGTGTACGCCCCGGCCATCACACCGAAGCCCCAGCCGAACGCGATGACGACCCAGCCCGCGTCCTTCGCCTTGGAGTCGTTCAGTACCACGGCGGCGACGACTCCGGCGCCGAAGAGAATCAGAATGGCTGTGCCGATGATCTCACCGACGAAGATGTCTCCATTGCTCATGGCGGCTCCTAGGCCTCGCCCGGGGCGATCGGCCCCGGTCCACCGTGCAGGGTGCGTTTCCCATGGCTACTTCTGCCGAAGGCAGGGAGAGTCCCGCGCCCCGCCCGGCGTCCGTGACGAGCGTGCCGTGGCAGCCGAATCGCCCGTGGGGGATGACCCGTTGGCGCAGGCGAGGGCCCGCGCGGCGCAGTGCGTGAATACGCCGGAATGCGGCGACGCCGACTGACATCCGGAAGTGTTCACCGGGGGCCGAGGACCGTCAAGGTCGTGGGCGGCAATGGTTCGGGCCCGCAAAAATGCCTGAACCGGGAGGGTCGGGCTCCGCAACCGGTGTGCGGCAGTGGGCGTACGCGTCAACTGCCGGGCTCCGCGGACACGGTGCCGCGAAGCCGCTCAGCTCAGCCCAGGCCAGGCCCGCCCGCCCCGCATCCCGCCTGCGCGGGCGCCGCCCCCGAGCCACGGCGGATCTCGTGGCCGGGCAGGCCCGCGTGGCCCAGCACCCAGCTTGCGCCCCGCAGCGACTTCGCGGCCTGCTTGAGCGGCGCCAGACACGCGGCAGCCTGCCGGTGGTCGGTCACCGTTCCCGGGGCGCACAGCACCGTGGCCAGGGACAGCGTGACGGCGAGGCCACCGGCCGACCACGGCGTGTCGAGCACCGACATGGCCAGCGGATCGAGTCTCTCCGGATCCGTCAGCACGAGAAAGTCGTCACCGCCGATATGCCCCACGCGCGTGGCCCCGGACGCCGCCGCCTGCAGCGCCCGCCCCACCCCGCGGATCAGTTCGTCGCCCGCTGCGAACCCCGCACCGTCGTTGACCTGCTTGAAGCCGTCGACATCCAGCCAGCTCAGCGCGAAGATCCGCCCGTCCGCGATCCGCCGGTCCACCTCGCCGGTGATCGCGTCCGAACCGGGCAGCCGCGTCAGCGGATTCAGCCCGGCCGCCTCCTCGACGCGGCTCTCTGCCAGCGCCCGTACCAGATCAGCCAGTCGTACGACTCCTACGCACCGCCCGAGCCGGTCGACGACCGCGACATCGTCGGACGTACGGTCGCGGTCCCCGTCCGCCACCACGTCGAGGACCTCCCACGCGGTGGCGTCCACGCCGACCGTACGCGGCGGATCGCCGAGCTTGGCGGCCGGCCGGTCGGCGTACAGCGCATGCCCGTAACGGCCCGACAGCGACAGCAGGAACCGGGAGCGGTGCACCGACCGCACCGGGACCCCGGCCGCGTCCACGAGCAGTACCCCGGACACCTCAGGCGACCCGGTCAGCAGCGCCCGCACCTGTCCCGCGGACGCGTCTGCGGGCAGCAGTGCGGCAGGGCGTACGAACTGCCGCACCGACGGCCCGTACGGAGGCGTCGCCGAGGTGACGTGGGAGAGCGCCGGAACGTATACGTCCGCTGCCGGACGGCGGGCCGGGGGACCGAACAGCTCGCCCTGCGCCAGTTGCGCGCCCGCCGACAGCGCCGCCGCACACTGCAGTTCGGTCTCCACGCCCTCCACGGACAGCAGCGCACCGAGCTGCTCGCACAGCGTCCGCATCGCCCGCACGACCGCAGGCCGCGTCAGCAGGGACGCGTCGAGTTTGACCAGGTCGGGAGCGAGATCTGCGAGCACCCGAAGGGGCACGTCGCCGTCGCCGATGCCGTCCGCGCAGATCCGGAAGCCCTCGCCACGCAGCGCCGAGACCGCCTCGATGAGCGCCCGGTGCGGCACGTGCGTGAAGGGCGGTCCGACGTCGACCGTCACCTCCCACGGCATGCGCCCCGCCTCGCGTACGGCCTCCCGCAGCGCGGCGAGTCCTCCGAGGTCGGCGAGGGTGCCCGCGAACACGTTGACGTGGAGCGGGAGCAACGTCTCCTGACGGGCCGCCGCCCGGATCGCCAACGCGGCCAGCCGACCGTCGAGTTCGGGGTCGCGGCGGGCCTGCGCGAGGACGTCACCGGCCTCCGGGCGGGCGAGTATCTCCAGTGCTGCCACCCCTCCGGTCGTCAGGTTGACGATCGGCTGGAAGGCGAAGCGGAGAGTATCCGTCCAGGAGCGCACGGAAGCATAATGACGCTTCTGGTGTGCGCCCAAGCCCAGTTCACGAGCTGTTCACGCAGGATTCCGGACTGATCACTCAGTGTACGGAAGGCCACTTCAGCTCCCACGTCATACGGGCACTCTGCCCTCACCGGACGGCTATCACGGACGACCCGTGCCCGAACAGCCCCTGGTTCGCGGTGATCCCCACCCGCGCGCCCGCGACCTGCCGTTCGCCCGCCGTACCGCGCAACTGCCAGGTGAGCTCGCAGACTTGGGCGATGGCCTGGGCCGGAACAGCCTCTCCGAAGGAAGCGAGTCCGCCGCTGGCGTTCACGGGTATTCGACCCCCGGGCGCCGTCGCGCCCTCCCGCAGCAGCTTGGCCGCCTCGCCCTCGCCGCACAGTCCCAGGTCCTCGTACCACTGCAATTCCAGGGCCGTGGACAGGTCGTAGACCTCGGCGAGCGAGAGGTCCTCCGGGCCGATGCCCGCCTCCTCGTACGCTGCCCGCGCGATCGACGCGCGGAACGTCTCGGCCGCCGGCTCCACCGCGACCGCTGAGTCCGTCGCGATGTCCGGCAGATCGAGCACCGTGGTGGGGAAGCGCGGTGTCACCGTGGACACCGCGCGGATCCGCACAGGATCCGCGGCTCCATGGCGCCGCGCGAACTCCATGCTGGACAGCACGAGCGCCGCGGCCCCGTCCGAGGTCGCACAGATGTCGAGCAGCCGCAGTGGATCGGCGACGACGGCCGAGGCGGCGACCTCCTCGGCGGTGACCCGCTTGCGGTACCGCGCGTTCGGATTCAGCGCCCCCAGGGCGGCGTTCTTCACCTTGACCTGCGCGAAGTCATCCAGCGTGTCCCCATGCACGGCCATCCGCCGCCGCGCGTACAGCCCGAAGTACGTCGGATTCGTCGCCCCCAGGGCCCGGAATCGCAGCCAGTCCGGATCGTCGGGCCGGTTCCCGCCCGCGGGCCGGAAGAACCCCTTCGGAGCCGCGTCCGCACCCACCACCAGGACCACGTCCGCGAGGCCCGAAAGGATCTGTGCCCGCGCCGTGTTGACGGCCTGTGCCCCTGACGCGCACGCCGCGTAGACGCTCGCCACCCGGGCGCCCTGCCAGCCCAGCGCCTTCGCGAATGTCGCCCCCGCCACGTACCCGGGATAGCCGCCACGGACTGTGTCCGCGCCGACGATCGAGCCGACATCCCGCCAGTCGACTCCCGCGTCAGCCAGTGCTGCGCGCGCCGCCACCGTCCCGTACTCGACGAAACCGCGTCCCCATTTGCCCCAGGGATGCATGCCCGCGCCGAGCACCGCCACCTCATCCGTCATGCCCCCGCCCTCGTCGGCCGCCAGTGCCACGTCGTCCAGGTCGTCTCCGCGTCCTCGTTCAGCACGCCCGGGACGACCTCCACCTCCATGCCCACCGTCAGATCGGCGACGGTGACCCCGGGAACCGCCTGTCCGAGCACCACGATCCGCTCGGATTCCAGTTCCACAGCGATCAACGCGTACGGCTGCCATTCGAGTTCCGGGTCGGACACATACGGTGACGGTGGCCGGTAGCGGCTGTCGGTGTACGACCAGATGCGGCCCCTCCGGGACAGCGGGACCTCGGCCAGCTCGCCGCCCGGGCAACCAGGGTTGCGGCAGAAGGCGTCCTCACGGGGGAAGAACACCGATGCACAGGCCGAGCAGCGCGTGCCCAGAAGCCGGAAGTCGTCCCCCTCGCCGGCGAACCAGCCGGGGACCACGGGTGTGCGGGTGCGGGACAAGATCCCTCCAGGCGTCTGTATCTGACAGATCGTCAGAAGTGTGCCATGGGGCGCGTCGATTGGGCAGGGCGTCAGCGGGCAGGTCTGTGCGTCACGAGAACCGCTGGGACCCTCCTGGGCGTCGAAGTATCGGTAGGGGCGGCCGGGGCCTACGGGGGTGGTTCCGGTCGTCTCTCGTCCCATCGCATGGAGACGGCCCTCCGGAGGCGCCCATGTGATGATCGGCTACAGTCCGCGGCGTGTCCCCATCCCAGAACCTGCCCGCCGACTCCGCGCCGGACTCCCACTGTTCGAGCTGCGGAGCGCCCTACGAAGAGGGTGTCTCCGGCTGGCCCCGTACCTGCGCCTCCTGTGGCGCCGTGGCCTACCGCAATCCGCTGCCCGTCGCGGTGGCCCTTCAGCCCGTGTACGACATCAAGGGCACCGCCCTGGTCGTCATCACCCGAACCATCGCCCCCGCGCGCGGGGGCATCGCTCTGCCCGGAGGGTTCATCGACCACAGGGAGGACTGGCGCCGCGCCGTAGTCCGCGAGCTCATGGAGGAGACGGGCATCGATGCTGCAAGCCGCGACGTACGGCTCGCCGATGCGATGAGCTCTCCCGACGGCCACCTCCTGCTCTTCGGGCTGCTTCCGGAACGTCCGGCCGCCGCATTGCCGCCGTCTTCCGCGACGGACGAGACCGAGGGCTGGCACCTGCTCCGCACGGCGACCGAACTCGCCTTCCCGCTGCACACCGTGGCGGCGCGGGCGTTCTTCGAGGGCCGGTACGTCTGACGCGTTGTCCAGGACACCTGGTGCACCACTCAGGAGCGCGTCACAGGCCTCCCAGCCCGCGGACCCGTACGGGGCGGGACGGCTCGCCCGGTCCGTCCTCCCCGTCCCGCTCGACGACCACCCGCTGTCCTTCCCAGCGCGTCACATACCGTTCGACCTCCGGCTCGTCCCATCCATCGCCCGTGTCCGGCACCACGAGCCCGCCTCCGGTACGTCCAGGGGCGGGCGCCCACACCTCCAGCTCCAGGCCGCCGTCGGCGCCGCGTACGGGCACGACGGCACCCGCGCGCGCGAGCACCGGAATCCGCGACAAGGGGGCATCGACCAGCACCTGAGCGGGCCCTTCGTAGCACTCCTCGGTCACCGTGTCGTACCAGCATCCTCGCGGCAACTGCACCGCACGCCGGTCCGTGCTCGGATCCAGTACCGGCGCCACCAGGAGGCAGTCGCCGAGCAGGAAGGTGTCGTCGCAGTCGCGCAGCGCCCTGTCCTCGGGTACGTCCCACCACACCGGCCGCACATACGGCGCCCCCGTACGGTGCGCCAGATGCGCCAGCGTCACGAAGTACGGCAGCAGCCGCCGCCGCTCGACGAGCGCCACGCGCGCGTGCTCCAGGATCTCCTCGCCGAACTCCCAGGGCTCCCTGCGCCCGGCCCGCAGACTCGCGTGGGTACGGAACAGCGGCAGATACGCGCCCAGTTGGAACCAGCGCAGATACAGCTCGGGCGACGGACTGCCGTCGAACCCGCCCACATCGGGGCCCGAATAAGGCACCCCGCACAGCCCGAGCCCCACCACCAGCGACAACGACGCCCGCAGCCCCGGCCAGCCGGTCGCCACGTCCCCGGACCAGGTCCCTCCGTAGCGCTGCATTCCGGCCCACCCGGAGCGCGAGAACATGAACGGCCGCTCCCCGGGTGTCAGTTCACGCAGCCCTTCGTAACCGGCCCGCGCCATGCAGAGCGCGTACACGTTGTGCGCCTCACGATGGTCGCCGCCGCGTCCCTCCAGGTCGTGCTGTGCAGAACGGGGCAGGGTGTTCTCCCCGAAGGCGGTGAACGACACCGGCTCGTTCATGTCGTGCCAGAAGCCCGCGAAACCCTGCGCCAGCCGCTCCTTGTAGAGCTCGCCCCACCACTGGCGCACCCGCGCGCGCGTGAAGTCCGGATACACCGACTCGCCGGGCCAGACCACACCGCGCACCGGCCTCCTCGCGGAGTCCCGCACGAAGGCGTCCACCGAGGACCCGCTGTCGTACACAGCGTTGCCCGGTTCGGCCTTGACCGCCGGATCCACGATCGACACCAGTCGGATCCCGTCCCGGCGCAGCTCCTTGGCGAGCATCGGAAGCTTCGGGAAGCGCTCCCGGTCGACCGTGAACACCTGGTGCGCGTCGAAGTGGTCGATGTCCAGATGAACCGCGTCCAGCGGCAGACCGCGCTCCAGATAGCCGGCGACGATCCGCCGCACCTCCTGCTCGCTGCCGAAGCCCCACCGCGCGTGATGGTGCCCCAGTGCCCACGTGGGCGGCAGCGCGGCGGCCCCGGTGAGCGATGTCCAGGTGCGCAGCACGCGCTCGGGGGTGCCCACCATCACCCAGCAGCGCAGCGGCCCGCCGTCCATCCGCAACTCGCTCGTCCCGGCCCGGTCGTGCCCGGATCCCGCGCCCTCCTCGCCCTCGCGCAAGGTCACGGTGCCGTCCCACGTGCTGTCGTGGAACACGAGATGCGTGGCGGCGTCGGCCACCACCATCTGCACCGGCATGGTGATGTACAGCGGATCGTCGCCCGGACCGAAGGAGAGGCCGGGATCGGTGTTCCACAGCCGGTAGGTGCCGTCGCGCAGCCGCGGGCCCGACGCGCGCCCGCCCAGCCCGAAGAACCGCGCGTCCGCGGCCACTTCGGACCGCTGCATCCACCGCGCCGGGCCCTCGCCGACCGGTTCCCACCACCGGGGCGGCAGATCGCGGCGCAGGGTCACCCCGCCCGGCGTACGCACCTCCACAGCACCGTTCCGCGAGACGACGACCGTCACGCGCTCGGACACCACCCGCCAGGCGCCGTCCTTGTCCGGCTCCAGAACGGCCCGCGGGTCCGGCCCGGGGGAGCGGCCGACGAGCGCGTACGAGGGCTCGGGTCCGGCCCCGTCCCAGCCCCAGAAGACGGCCCCGTTCACCGCGACAGTGATGCGCAGCTCCGACCGGGTGAACCGCACCAGTCCGCCGCCGGGTCCCGGCTCCACGTCCAGTACCGGGCCGGGCACCCGCGCGCGCTCGGCACCACGGGGCACAAGCCCGGAGGCGTCGACGCGCCTCCTACGCCACGCGGCCCGCACGGTACGCCACCCCTGGGCCGCCCCCGTCGAACCGACCGCCTTCACCGAGCGCACCAGGTCACGACCGTCCATGCTGCTCAGCCTGCCATTGACCTGCCCACCCGTGTGAGTCGTTCAACTGCCGTTCACCCGCGACGGGACCACATCTTCACGACCCGGACCATGTGTGGCGCACGACACCGACCATCTTTGGCGCGCCCTGGTGCGGAAGTCGATCACATGGCATCGTCCGTGTCAGTCGCGTGACGCGCACAACCCAGCCCGTGCGTGATACACGCACACGACGCGCACAGTCCGGGAGCCGCCCCATGTCCTCAGCGAACCACTCACCGCTCTGGCAACCCGATCTCGAACGCATCGCCCGGGCACAGATCACCAAATTCCAGTCCTGGGCGGCCGAACACCACGGAGCCCCGTCCGAGGGCGGCTATGCGGCCCTCCACCGCTGGTCCGTGGACGAGCTGGACACATTCTGGAAGGCCGTCACCGACTGGTTCGACGTACGGTTTTCGACCCCCTACGCGCGCGTGCTCGGCGACCGCTCAATGCCGGGTGCCCAGTGGTTCCCCGGAGCCACACTCAACTACGCCGAGCACGCCCTGCGCGCGGCCGAGACCCGCCCCGACGTCCCGGCCCTCCTCTACGTCGACGAAACCCACGAACCGCGCCCGGTCAACTGGTCCGAACTGCGCCGCCAGGTCGGCTCCCTGGCCGCCGAGCTGCGCACCCTCGGCGTACGCCCCGGAGACCGCGTCAGCGGCTACCTCCCGAACATTCCGCAGGCCGTCGTCGCCCTCCTCGCCACAGCCGCCGTGGGCGGCGTCTGGACGTCCTGCGCGCCCGACTTCGGCGCCCGCAGCGTCCTCGACCGCTTCCAGCAGATCGAGCCCGTCGTCCTGTTCACCGTCGACGGCTACCGCTACGGCGGCAAGGACCACGACCGCCGCGACACCGTCGCCGAACTGCGCCGCGAACTGCCCACGTTGCGCGCCGTGGTCCATGTCCCGCTGCTCGGCACCGAGGCCCCCGAAGGCGCCCTGGAGTGGTCCGCGCTCACCTCCGCGGACGAGGAGCCCGTCTTCGAAGCGGTCCCCTTCGACCACCCCCTGTGGGTCCTCTACTCCTCCGGCACGACCGGCCTCCCCAAGGCCATCGTCCAGTCCCAGGGCGGCATCCTCGTCGAGCACCTCAAACAGCTCGGCCTGCACTGCGACCTGGGCCCCGAGGACCGCTTCTTCTGGTACACCTCCACCGGCTGGATGATGTGGAACTTCCTCGTCTCCGGCCTCCTGACCGGCACCACAATCGTTCTGTACGACGGCAGCCCCGGCTATCCGGGAACGGCCGCCCAGTGGCGCATCGCCGAACGCACGGGAGCCACGCTCTTCGGCACCTCGGCCGCGTACGTCATGGCCTGCCGCAAGGCGGACGTGCACCCCTCTCGCGACTTCGACCTCTCCCGTGTGCAGTGCGTCGCCACCACCGGCTCGCCCTTGCCGCCCGACGGGTTCCGGTGGCTGCACGACGAGTTCGCGGAGAGCGGTGCTGACCTGTGGATCGCCTCCGTCAGCGGCGGCACCGACGTCTGTTCCTGCTTCGCAGGCTGCGTACCCACGCTCCCTGTGTACATCGGCGAACTCCAGGCACCGTGCCTCGGCACCGACCTCCAGTCCTGGGACCCCAGCGGCAAACCTCTGACCGACGAAGTCGGCGAGCTGGTCGTCACCAACCCGATGCCGTCCATGCCCATCCGCTTCTGGAACGACCCCGACGGCAGCCGCTATCACGACAGTTACTTCGACGTGTACCCCGGAGCCTGGCGCCACGGAGACTGGATCACCGTCACCTCACGCGGCTCAGTGATCATCCACGGCCGCTCCGACTCCACGCTCAACCGCCAGGGCGTGCGCATGGGCTCGGCCGACATCTACGAAGCCGTGGAACGTCTCCCCGAGATCCGCGAGTCCCTCGTCATTGGCATCGAACAGCCCGACGGCGGCTACTGGATGCCCCTGTTCGTGCACCTCGCGCCGGGCGCCGTACTCGACGAAGCCCTCCTCGGACGTATCAAGCAGACCATCCGCGAACAGCTCTCGCCCCGCCACGTCCCCGACGAGGTCATCGAGGTGCCCGGCATTCCGCACACCCTCACCGGCAAGCGCATCGAGGTACCGGTCAAGCGCCTGCTCCAAGGGACTCCCCTCGAAAAGGCCGTCAACGTCGGCTCGGTGGATAACGTCGAGCTGCTGCACTTCTACGAGGACCTGGCCCGCAAGCGCACCTGATCAGAGTGCTGACCTGACCCTATGAGAGCTGAGGCTTCCCCTTCCGGTGCGTTCGGAGCATTCTTTCCGTGGGGGAGCCGAGTCCGGGTCAGGAGGCCCGCGATGCAGGCTTACGCTGGGATTGATGTGCATCGCCGCCGGTCGCGATCGCCGTGATGGATGAGGGCGGCCGGACGGCGGTGAACCGGAACGTGCCAGGCGGGCGTGAGACGCTGCTGAACGTGATCGGCGATCTCCCGGCGGGTACCCCGGTGGCGTTCGAGGCCGCGTTCGGCTGGGGCTGGCTGCTCGAGCTGCTCCAGGACCACGGCTTCGAGCCGCACCTGGCGAATCCCTTGCAGTGCAAGGCGATCGCCTCCGCGCGGCTGAAGAACGACAAGGTCGACGCCGCGACGTTGGCGCATCTGCTGCGCGCGGACCTGCTGCCCGAAGCGTGGATCGCCCCGCAGCAGGTGCGCGAGCAGCGGGCCGTGCTGCGTCACCGCGCCCAGTTGGTGCGACTGCGCACCCTGATCCGCAACAGGATCCACGCGATCCTCGCTGATCACGGCTGCGACCGGACCAGCAGCTGCTGGTCGGCTCCGGGACGGCAGTGGCTGGAGGAGCTGCCGCTGACGGCGGTTTCCCGGATGGTGGTCGCCAACATGCTGGAGACGATCGACGCGCTGCAGGTGGTCATCGACCGAGTGGAGGTCCATCTGGCTCAGACGGCCAAGGCGGATCCGCGGGTGAAGGCGCTTACCGCGCTGCTTGGTGTCGGCCGGCTCACCGCCTTGACCATCCTCGCGGAGGTCGGAGACGTAAGCCGGTTCGACTCGGCCCGCAAGCTCGCCTCCTGGGCCGGACTCACCCCGACGGTCCGCGGCTCGGACCGCACCGTGCGCTACGGGCACATCTCCAAGCAGGGCAACCCATGGCTTCGCTGGATCATGAACGAGGCGGCGCAGACCGCCAAGCGCAGCCCCGACTACATCGACACCTACGTGCGCATTACGCACCGCCGCGGCAAGAAGATCGCCACCATGGCAATCGCCCGCAAGCTCCTGGCCCGCGCCTGGCACGTGCTGAGCGGGGCCGAGGAGGCAGCCCGGGCCAAGGAGGCGTGCACCACGGCATGACCGGCCAACGCCCCTTGTGGGGAAGGACGCAAGCCCCGGGTGAGCTCGCAAAACCGCATGAGACGGCCCCGCCGCACTCGTTGACCTGAATGAGCAGCCCGGCCCCGGACCAAGGTCATGACGCCCGCCCACCAGCCCGCGCCGAATGGGTGCGTGTGAGTCCGTCTCCGCCCGACCGCATCCCGGAGAACCGCATACGGCATCCCACCCCCTTCACAAGACCGCCCACCCCGGCGGGGGCCCGCCCCACACCGGGGACGGGCCCGTACGCGCCTTGACAACCCCAGCCCTCATGGGTGCGTCTTTATCGCACGGCCTGGTGCGTGAACCCCGCGCCCGGCGGCCATTGTCAGTGCCGCCGGTTACGGTGAGTGAGCATTGATCGACTGCACTCAGGGGGAAAAAATGGCGCACATCCAGCACCAAAGCATGCGACGCGTCCTGCGCCGCGAAATCGCCGGCACCATCGGCTTGCTGACCGACGAGCAGGACTTCATGGCGATGCGGCGCTACCGCACGTTCGCTTTCGCAGACCACGCAAGCTACCTCCAGCAGGTGGAAGCCCTGCTCAGGACACTCGCCTCCCAAGGCGGCCACACCACAGTGGCACTCTTCGACCCCGAGGAGTACGCGGAGTTCTGCGCCGAGCAGGGCCTGGAACCCGACGCCCCGACCAGCCGCATCCGCTTCACAGCAGAACTCGCCTCGACCGGCCCCACCCTCCCGTACGAGGGACAGCCTCTCGCCGACCTCGTCCCGACCCTCGTCGACGAGGCCGTCCGACAAGCCACTTGGGAGTACGCGACGACGCTCCTGTCCCGCATCGGCAACTGCGCATCCTGCGGCGAGGACATCGGCCGTGCGGCCTTCATCCGAGCATCTGACCTGCTCGTCCGCATCCTCGAAAGCACAGGCCCCGGCGAGCGCCACCTCGTATGCAGCGTCTCGACCGCGCCGGAAACACTCATCGCGGCCCTCCATGCCGACGACGACCCCGAGGGCACACCCCAGCTCGACGAGGCCGAAGCCCTCGAATTCACCACCGTCCTGGCCGTCGGCATCGCCATCCAGAGCGCCGGAGGCCTCGTCATGCGCACCAGCGCCCCCGACACGACCGACCGCGTCTTCGGCTGGCGCCTGCGCGGCGAAGACCTGGAACCGCTGACCGCCGGAGAGGTCTTCGACGCCTACTGCACCGACATCGAATCCGGCGACCTCGTCTCCCCGGAGTCGGGCGTCGACTACTGCATGCCGCCGGACCTGAGGGACGATGGCCCTCCGACGGCGCATACGCACTGAACACGTGAGGGGCGCCCACAGGCAGGGCGCCCCTCGATCACCTCAACGGCGCGGGCCGACTTACTCGCCGGACAGCACCGCCTGAGCCGCCGTACGCGCCTCTTCGGCACTGTCCGAGGCGCGCGCCGCCGCCGCGGCACGCTCGCACTGCGCCAGCGTGTACTTGGCCAGCGTCGCCCGGACATACGGAATCGACGCCGCACCCATAGAAAGGGAAGTGACTCCCAGACCGGTCAGCACACACGCGAGCAGCGGGTCCGACGCGGCCTCGCCGCAGACACCACAGCTCTTGCCCTCGGCCTTCGCCGCCTCGGCGGACAGCGCGACCAGGTCGAGCAGCGCGGGCTGCCACGGATCCTGGAGACGGGACACAGCGCCCACCTGACGGTCGGCGGCGAAGGTGTACTGCGCGAGATCGTTGGTCCCCAGCGACAGGAACTCGACCTCCTGCAGGATCGACCGCGCCCGCAGAGCGGCCGACGGAATCTCGACCATGGCACCAAACTTCGCCTGCAGTCCGGCCTCACGGCACGCATCCGCGAACGCCTTGGCATCGATACGGTCCGCAACCATCGGCGCCATCACCTCGAGGTAGACCGGCAGCCCCTCGGAAGCCTTCGCGAGCGCCGTCAACTGCGTACGCAGCACCTCCGGGTGATCGAGCAGCGTCCGCAGACCACGCACGCCCAGTGCCGGGTTCGGCTCGTCGGCCGGCGTCAGGAAGTCGAGCGGCTTATCGGCACCCGCATCCAGCACACGCACCACAACACGACCCTCAGGAAAGGCCTCAAGAACCTTGCGATACGCCTCTACCTGCTTGCTCTCCGACGGCGCACTCTTGCTGTCGTCAAGGAAGAGGAACTCGGTACGGAACAGACCCACACCCTCCGCACCGGCCGCGACCGCCGCCGGCACATCCGCGGGACCACCGACATTGGCCAGCAGCGGCACCTTGTGCCCGTCCGAGGTGGCTCCGGGCCCGCTCGACGCGGCAAGTGCCGCCTTACGCTCGGCGGCCGCGGCCTCCATGGCGGCCTTCTTTTCGGCACTCGGGTTCACGAAGATCTCACCGGTGCCGCCGTCCACCGCGATCATCGTTCCCTCGGCGAGCTCACCCGCTCCCGGCAAGGCGACCACGGCGGGCACGCCAAGTGCCCGCGCCAGAATCGCGCTGTGGCTGGTAGGCCCGCCCTCCTCAGTGACGAAACCGAGGACCAGAGCCGGATCCAGCAGGGCAGTGTCGGCAGGCGCAAGGTCACGAGCAATAAGGACGTACGGCTCGTCACTGTCCGGGACGCCCGGCATCGGAACACCGAGCAGACGGGCGACGATACGGTTCCGCACATCGTCGAGATCCGCCACACGACCGGCGAGGTACTCACCAGCACTCGCAAGCAGAGCGCGATAGGCGGCGAACGCGTCGTACACCGCCCGCTCCGCCGTGCTTCCGACAGCGATCCGCCGTTCGACATCGGCCATCAGCTCCGGGTCCTGAGCCATCATGGCCTGGGCCTCGAGCACCGCCTGGGCTTCGCCGCCTGCCAGATTTCCGCGCGCCATCAGGTCGGCCGCCACGGCTTCCACGGCCTTACGGGCGCGCCCCTGTTCGCGCTCCGCGTCCTCCGCCGGAATCTGCTTGGCAGGCGGCTCGAGAACCGCCGTCCCCATGTGCCGAACCTCGCCGATCGCCACACCGTGGCTCACGCCGACGCCTCGCAGCGTTGTCTCCATGTCACCTGTCTTCGATAGAGCGGCGGGTCCCGCCACCGCGGTGGTCGTCCTGCCTGTCGTTCATCACGGCACTGAAGTCAGTGCCAGCTGAAGAGAGCGTCTCCAGCCTTCACATCGCCGTCAATGTTGAGGTCGGAAAGCGACTCGGCCGCAGCTTCGAGCGCCACGATGGGGCACACCGGGGACTTGCCGGCGGCTTCGACGGCAACCGGGTTCCAGCGGACCATGGCCTGACCGCGCTGTACGGTATCCCCCTTGTTGATCAGCAGCTCGAAGCCCTCGCCATTCAGCTGGACGGTGTCGATACCGAGGTGCGTAAGCACACCGTGGCCCTGCTCGTCGACCACGACGAAGGCGTGTGGATGAAGCGAGACAACAACGCCGCCGATAGGGGCGACGGCCTCGGAGGGCTCCCGCACGGGATCAATCGCGGTACCGGGCCCCACCATCGCTCCGGAGAAGACCGGATCAGGTACGGCTACGAGCCCGATGGCACGTCCTGCAACAGGGGACGTCACGGTGGTCATGGGAAGCCTCCCAGGGGCGGAAGAGTCATATGGCCGTCACTGCCTGTACCGGACGGCGCACTGTTCAGCAGCGTAAGTCACGAGAAGTCCCGGTCCGCCGGAGAGGTCTCGGTTGGCGACCGTAGGGCCCGGCACAAACGATTTGCGCCCACTCCCGAGCCCGCTGTAGAGTCGTACACCTGCTTGAGGCCGAGCGATGCGACCAAGCGTCCTTGCCTGGCAGCATCCAACTTGTCAGATCCTATCTCGAGGTCTGGTTCTGCGTGCTCGCAGTACCATGGTCAGTGAGACGGGAAAGCCCTGATACGGTTGGAAACACCGAAGGGAAGCCCGGAGGAAAGCCCGCGAGGGTGAGTACGAAGGAAGCGTCCGTTCCTTGAGAACTCAACAGCGTGCCAAAAGTCAACGCCAGATAT
>NZ_JNWJ01000020.1:0-134922 GCF_000716805.1 Streptomyces yerevanensis
GGGTTGCGGGGTGGTCGGCTCGGGGGCGGGCGTGGTGTCTCGTACGGGGTGATCGGCGGCGTCGGCTCGTACGGCCTCGTCCGCCGGCGAGGGCTCGAAGCGCGCCGTGCTCCGTACCGCCTGGCGGAAGCTGCTGAAGCGGGCGGCGCGGGTCCGGGCGTCTTCGGCCGGGGTGGGGCGTGGTTGGGGAGTGGCGACTGCGGGGCGGGCGCGTTCGGCCTGGGCCTGGGCTTGGGTTTCTGCTTTGGCCTCGGCTTCGGCGAGGGTGCGGCCGCGGCGGCGCTTGGGGAGGCCGCCGGCGGTGTCGCGCTCGCTGTTTCTGCCGTTCCCGGTCTTGCTCTCGCCGGTGCGGTCCGGGGACTCGTGGGTGGGGACGGGCTCCGGGTCCAGGTCGGGGAGAGCGCGGGCAGTGGCGTACGACTCCGGAGTGTGAGCCGGGATCGGGACCGGGAGCCCTGGCGTGGTCCGCGGCGAGGCGGGTGCGGATTCCGGGGCGGCGGGTCCGGTGAGGCCGTATGCCCCTGGGGTCCGGGCCTGGGACTGAACCTGGCCCTCGGGCGTGGTCCGCGGCAGGGCGGGTGCGGGCTCCGGGGCGGCCGGGCCGGCGAGGATGTCCTGGGGAATGAGGACGAGGACGCCCGTACCGCCGCGCGCGGAGGGGCGGAAGGAGATCTTCAGCCCGTACTTGCGGGCGAGGCGGCCGACGACGGCGAGGCCGAGGCGGGTGCCGGTGAGGCCGCCGAGTCCGGAGTTCTCGCCGGAGACGGCGCGTTCGGCGCGGCGCAGCTGTACGTCGCCCATGACCAGGCCCGCGTCCTCGACGGAGACGATGACGCCGGCCGGCACCTCCTCCACGTAGACGTGCACTTCGGCGGTGGGCGGCGAGAAGTTCGCGGCGTTGTCGAGGAGTTCGGCGAGCGCGTGCATCACGCCCTCGGCGGCGTGCCCGGCGACCGCGGCCTCGCTGGACGAGTGGAGGCGTACGCGCTGATAGCCGCCGATCCGGCCCATCGCGCCGCGCAGGATCGACTCCATGACGATGGGCCGTGCCCAGCGGCGCCCCGAGCGTGCGCCCGTGAGAACGGCGACGGAGTCGGCGAGACGGCCCGCCTGCGCGGTGCGGTGATCGAGGTGGAGGAGGTCGGCGAGTACCTCCTCGTCGGAGTGCTTCTCCTCCATGGCCCGCAGATCGGCGAGCATGCTCGTGGCCAGGGCCTGCATCCGGCCGGCCGAGTTGGCGGCGGCCGAGACTGCGGCGGCGCCTTCGGTCCTGGCCTGGCGCAACTGCTCGGCCAGGCGGTCGTTCTCCGCGCCGAGGCGGGTGCGCTCCCGGGCGAGTTCGGTACTCAGGCGCGCCTTCTCCTGGGTGAACTGCTCGGCCCGGCGCATCAGTTCACGCTCGAACTCCTCGGCCAGGCGGGTCTGTTCGCGGCTGGCCTCCTCCGCGATACGCGCCCGCTCCTGAAGCAGCCGCCCGGCGTCGTGGGTGACCGCTTCGAGGCGGCGGCGCAACAGGCGCGCTTTCTGCGCGGCATGGCTCGCGAACGCGACGACCGCACACAGCAGCAGAGCAGCGGCGCCCGCCCCGCACGCGAGGGGTAAGCGAAACGAGTCGGGAGCCGCGACGACCGCGCCGACGACGGCGAGCGCGGCCGGTACGGCGGTGATCAGCGGCGCGAGCGCGACTGCACGCAGGCGGGGACGTTCGCCTCTGGGGTGCGCGAGGGACGGCCGATCTGTGCTGGGGCGCGCTGGAGTGATGGGCGCGGTCATGAATCGTGTCCTCGGTCGTGTCCTGGGCGGGATGCGACACCTGGTGCTCAACTGGCGGTCACTATATGGGAGTTCGTGATCGTACCGGGAAGGTTCGGGAGCGGCCTTCACAACTCGGGTACGAATGCCGTTGCCTTGCCGCCGCGCTCAGTTCAGGTGGTCCAGCCGTCGGCCGCGGCTTTCGGCGACGCGGAGTGCGTCGCGGAGGGCCTCGGTCAGCTTATCTAGAGGTCCAACTCGATGGCTGACACGTGTGTTTGGGCCGTAGACCTCTCGTGCACCTCACTGATATCCGATAGCTCACTGGCACGTTGTGTATGTGTGATCTTCAGAGCAGAGAGGGCGATCTCGCCTGTGGACGGAAGCGTCTGCTGGGTGATCGCCCCTGTTACACAGCCGAGGGGAGGCCGCGATCGGCCCGATACGGGACGGAGGCCTGCTGGAGGAATGACGGACTCACAATCCTCGTCGGAAGGGGCGGCCGGGCGTCGGCCGCCCCGCGAGTCCGCCGGGGCCGCGCCCGGTGGCAGACGGAAGTGAGTCCACCTTGCGCAAGTCAGTGAGCCGACGGGCGGTCACCTCCCTCGCGGGTGTCTGCGCGTTGGGAACCGTGTTCGCCATGGCACCCGTCGCCTCGGCGATCGTCGGTGGAGTGCCGGTACCGGACGGCGAGCGGCCCTTCGTCGTACAGATCGAGCAACAGGGCGACGACGGGACCTGGTCGCACTACTGCGGCGGAGCACTCGTCCACAGCCGCGTTGTCGCCACGGCGGCGCACTGCGCCAGGTTCGCCGAGCAGGGCATGGTCAAGATCCGGCTGGTCCTGGGGCGGACCGACTCGAGCACGCCCGGCGGAACAGTGGTGACCGGCGACCGCTTCTCCGTCTACAGCCACCCCGACTTCGACACCGCGACCAACACGGACCTGGGGCTCATCGTGCTCGACAGCTCGGTCGACCAGCCTCGCGCGGCCCTGCCACCGCTGGGAACGCAGCTGCGGCCGGGGCGTCTCGTACGCGCCGCCGGTTGGGGACGTACCGATCTCGCCGATCCGAACAAGCCGTCCCGTATGCACGAAGTGAAGTTGCCCGTCAACAAGTTCGACACGGAGGGCGGTGTCTGGGACAAGGAGTTCATCTGCGCGGGCACCGCCGAATCCCGGGTCGGCCCCGGGGACAGTGGGGGACCGTTGTTCGATACGAAGGCCTCCGGCAAAACGGTCGTGTACGGGCTCGTGACCGGCGACACGAACACCTGCACCGGGCTCTTCACGAACCTGGCCGACCCCACCATCTGGAAGCCGTTCCGCGACCCGCTCGCCTCTCATGGGCTCGGGCACGTCATCCCGGACTGAACCACACGGGTGGCGTACTGGGTCAAGGCGCTCCCTTCGGGGGCGGCTTCACTTGGATTCGATTCGACCCAAGGGGTCGACGCTCTCCGACAGGGACTCTTGCGCTGCCGACCAGTCGTCATCCAATGCCGAGTGCATGGCGAAGGTAGGCCCAGGTGACCTGCTGGATCAGGGCTACACGCTCGAGGCTTTCGTCTGTTGCTTCCCGGACCTCGTAGCCCGCGATCCCGCCGAGAGATCGCCGATACGCGGCCGATACACGGTTGAGCCTGGGCGGAGGCACGGTTCTGGCAGGGTGAGAGAGCCCCCGAACCTACCTCCGGACGGAAAAGATGCCCTCTTCAGCAGCTGACGGGGGCGCGCCCGTGTCCATGCCCGCGCCCGTGACGATCCTGCTCGTCGAGGACGACGCGGTGATCCGCAGATCCGTCACGATGGCGCTGGAGCGCTACGGCTACCGCGTCACCGCTGCCGCCGACGGCCTGACCGGACTCGAACTGTTCCGGGAGGGCCGGCACGACCTGCTGTTGCTGGACGTGATGCTGCCCGGCCTCGACGGCATCGGGCTGTGCCGCCGGATCCGGGAGACCAGCGTGGATCCCGTCCTGATGATGTCAGCGCGCGGCGACGCCCTGGACGTCGTCTCCGGCCTGGAGGCAGGGGCCGACGACTACGTGGTCAAGCCCGTCGACACCGCCGTGCTGGTGGCCCGGATCCGTTCGCTGCTGCGGCGGGCCACATTCACCCCGGCCCCCGGCCCGGCGGCCGGGCCCGTGGCCGATCGTCCGGGCCTGTCGGACCAGCCGGACCCGCCGGACCGGTCGGGGAGGCCCGGCCGCGACCGGCACGCTCGGCTCGTCTTCGGCGACCTGGTCATCGACACGGGCGGCCTGGAGGTGTTCCGGGCCGGTGAACCCGTCGCGCTGGCTCCCACCGAACTGCGGCTGCTGCTGGAGTTCGCCGCGAACCCGGGCATCGTGCTGGACCGGCAGACCCTGCTGCGCGACGTGTGGGACTACGGCTGGGACGGCGACAGCCGCGTGGTCGACCTGTGCGTGCAGCGCCTGCGGAAGAAGATCGGGGCCGAGCGGATCGAGACCGTCCGCGGCTTCGGCTACAAGCTGCGGCGCTGACGTGGAGACCGTACGCGCGCTGCCGCACTGGCGTTCGCTGCGCTGGAAGATCGCGCTGCTCGTCACCGTGGCGTGCTGTGCCATCGCGGTGACCGTCGGGCTGCTGGTCCACCGCAGCACCCTGGATCGGTCGATGAACGACGGTGCGGCCAAGGCCCTGACCCAGTTGTCCGACGCTGTGGAGGACTACGAGCGGGACGGCGTCCCGCCCGACGGTCTGGTCGTCTCGCCCGGGGAGATGCCCGACGAACTCCTGCGCCGCCTCCAGGACCGGCAGGGCAGGGCGGTCGGCTCCGCCACCTGGTACGACGGTGACACCCCCGGCGACCACCCCTCGATGTGGGCCGTTCGGACCCTCCGTGGCGCTCCCGTGGCGGTGAGCGCCGACATGACCTCCGACCTGCTCACCCGGCGGGCGCTGGACCGGCACATGTGGAAGTACTCCCTGGCGGCGCTGGCGGTCGTCGTACCGCTGTCGGCGCTCGCCGCCGAGTTGCCGAACCGGAGGCTGCGCCGGGTGGCGCGGACCGCCCGCCGGATCGCCGGGGGCGATCTGGCCGCCAGGACCGCGGCCGGTGGCCGGGGCGGTGACGAGATCACCGAGATCTCGGCCACCGTCGACTCGATGGCCGACAGTCTGCGCGAACGTCTGCTGACCGAGCAGCGCTTCACCGCCGACGTCGCCCATGAGTTGCGTACGCCACTCATGGGCTTGGTGACCGCGAGCGGGCTGCTTCCCGAGGGCGAGACCACCGACCTGGTGCGTGACCGGGTGGGGGTGCTGCGGACGCTGGTGGAGGATCTGCTGGAGATCTCCCGGCTCGACGCGGGCGCCGAGCAGGCCGAACTCAGGCCCGTACCGCTCGCCGAGATGGTCGGAGAGTCCGTGGCCCGCACCGAGCTGGACACGCGGTTCACCGCCACCGGTGCCCTGTCGGCGGAGACCGATCCGCGCCGGCTCGACCGGATCGTCGCCAACCTCGTCGTCAACGCCCACCGGCACGGCCGCACGCCCGTCGAGGTCGAGGCGGCCGGGACGACCGTGACCGTACGGGACCACGGCCCGGGCTTCCCGGCGGAGCTGCTCGCGGACGGCCCGCAGCGATTCCGCACGGGTGCGTCGGAGCGCGGCCACGGGCACGGCCTCGGGCTGACCATCGCGCTGGGGCAGGCCCGGGTCATCGGGGCGTCGCTGGAGTTCGCGAACGCTCCCGACGGCGGGGCGCTCGCCACCCTCCGGCTGCCGCCCGCGGGCTGACGCCGAACGGCCGATACCGAACGGATGCCCGGCCGAGCGGCGCCCGATCCGTGGCCGGAGCCGAGCGGAGATCCGCCCCGCGGAAGGTGGTCGACGTGCGTGAACGCCGCGCACCTGCCCCCTTGGAGGTGTCCCTCCCATGTCACCGGTTCCCTTTTCCGGAGAGCCCGGCGCAGGCCGGGCCCAGCCCTCGTGGTCCACCGGCTCATGGCTCCCGCCCCGCCGGCACGACCAGTCCGGGCGGCGCTTCACGGCCGGCCTCGCCGCGGGCGCCACCGCACTGGTCACCCTGGCGGTCCTCGCCGTCGCCGTGTTCACCTCCGGCAACAGCCCGGGAACCGGAGCGGGTTCGCTGCCGTGGCCGGCAGAGGGGCAGACGAGCGTGGTGGTCGAGGGCCTCGGCGCCCACGGTGACCTCGGTACGCGGGGCGAGCGGACACCGGTGCCGATCGCCAGCGTCACCAAGGTGATGACCGCCTACGTGATCCTCCGCGACCGTCCGCTGCGCGCGGGCGAGGACGGCCCCCTCGTCACCGTCGACCGGACCGCCGCGAACGAGTCCGTCTCGGGCGTGGAGTCGAGCGTGCCGGTCAGGGAGGGTATGCGGCTGAGTGAACGACAGCTGCTGGAACTGCTGTTGATCCCCTCCGGCAACAACATCGCCCGGCTGCTGGCCCGCTGGAACGCCGGCTCGCAGGAGGCCTTCGTCACGAAGATGAACCGGGCCGCCCGTGACCTGGGCATGCGCCACACCACCTACACCGGCGCCAGCGGCATCGAACCCACGACCACCAGCACCTCGGCCGACCAGCTGAGGCTGGCCCGCCGGGTCATGCGCGACGAGGTGTTCCGGACCATCGTCGCCATGCCCAGCACCACCGTGCCCGGTGTCCCCGGGACGATCCGCAACACCAACACCCTGCTCGGCACGGCGAGCGTGATCGGCCTCAAGACCGGCTCCAGCACTCCCGCCGGTGGCGCCCTGATGTGGGCGGCCACCGCGTCCGACAAGGACGGCCGGGACCGGCTGATCCTCGGAGTGGTGCTGCACCAGCGCGTCGGCACCGACCCCCGGCAGGGGCTGCGGGCCGCTCTCGCCACGAGCCACGCGCTGATCGAGGGCGTACGGCGATGGCTATCGACGACCTCGCCCGGAACACGGTGAGACGGCAGTGACAAACTCCCTCGACACCGCGCCCGCCCGACCGGAACCCGATTCCATCCGCCCACGGAACGAGGACACCGGCGTCCGGCGGCCGCCGCTGGTCCTCGGCTCGCTCGCGGTCCTGGCCACGCTGGTGATGCTGGGCCACGCCCTCGTCCCCAACCGGGTCGGCCGTCTCGGCAGCCTCGTCGAGACCTTCCTGCCCTGGACGGGTCTGGCCGTGCCGCTGCTGCTCCTGTGCGCCCTGGCCCGCCGGTCCAGGGCCGCCGCCGTATCCGTGCTGCTGCCGGCCGTCGTCTGGTGCTCGCTCTTCGGCGGGACACTCGTCGACAAACGGGAGGACGGCGGCAACCTGACCGTCGTGACGCACAACGTCAACGAACACAATCCGCGGCCGGTGCGCACCGCCCATGCCCTGGCCGCCTCCGGCGCGGACGTGGTGGCTCTCGAAGAGCTGGGCGGCCTGTCGACAGCGACGTACGAGAGAACGCTGGCCGACACCTACCCGTACCACTCCGTGCAGGGCACGGTCGGTCTGTGGAGCAGGTATCCGGTCGCCGACGCCCGTGCGGTCGACATCGCGCCCTGGCCACGTGCCCTGCGCGCCACAGTCCGCACGCCCGAGGGACCGGTCGCGGTCTTCGTCGTCCATCTGATGTCCGTCCGCTTCACCGCCGGTTCGGGGTTCACCTCCGACGCACGTGACGCAGCCGCGCGGCGACTCACCGCCGCCGTGCGCGCCGAGCCGCTCCCCCGCACGATCCTCGTGGGCGACCTGAACGGTACGACCGACGACCGGGCGTTTTCCGGGCTCACCTCCCAACTGCGGTCCGTGCAGGCCGAGTCGGGCGCGGGGTTCGGTGCCAGCTGGCCGGCCTCGTTCCCGGTGGCCCGGATCGACCACATCCTCGTACGCGGTGTGGAGTCGCGGTCCGCCTGGACCCTCCCGGCCACCGGCAGCGACCACCTGCCGGTGGCGGCGTCGGTGCGGGTGTGAGCGCGGGCTTCCGGAACGGCTAGCTTGATCTCCTGGAACTGGCTGCCCCTGCGCGCTTGCGCTCCGAGCGCACAGGGGCAGCCCTCCGTTCCCGCCTTCTCTCAACGGAATGTGCCCAACGTCCCTCACCCCCTGAAGCGCCATAACCTGCGCAAATGCTCGACAGCTCTAGATGACCGAGGCTCCCGCCTCGGTCATGCGGCGGTCGAGTTCGGCGTCGAGACTCGTCTCCTCCGTCGGCGTGGGGTCGTAACCGTTCCATTCGCGCAGCATCTCGCAGGTCCGCTCGGCGCGCTTCGCCCGCTCGGCGGGAGTGAGGAGCGTCCCGACGAGGTGAGCGAGGTAGGCGCGCAGGGACATGCCTTCGCCTGCCGCTATGGCGGCGAGCCGATCGCGGACGGCGGTGGGGATGCGAATGTTCGCGTCAGTCATGGTGGCCTCCTGGCCGCCAGGGTGCGCGTGCGTACCCGTAGTCGCGCAAGCCTCATGCCCGACATGAGTGACCATTCGAACGGGCGAGCCTTGACGTCGTTCGTAAGCTGCTAAATACGTTTACGCCCCTGGGAAAGGTCATTACTCTGCACATTGAAGTGCAGCATACTGAACAGCCTCGTCCTGGATGGCCCTTGTGAATTCCCCCCGCTCAGACCGGTCCCCGTCGGCTGACGTAGCCCCGGGTGCCGCCAAGCCGCCGGAAGCAGTCGCGGCGCCCGACCAGTCGGGCCCGAGGCGGCGATGGGGCTCCCTCGGCCCCGTCGGGCTGGTGCTCGCCGGATGCGTGTCCGTTCAGTTCGGTGGGGCGCTTGCCGTGAGTCTGATGTCGCGGGCCGGGGCGCTCGGGGTGGTGAGCCTGCGGCTCATGATCGCCGCCCTCGTGCTGCTCGTCGTCTGCCGGCCCCGGCTGCGCGGGCATTCGCGGGCCGACTGGGGGACCGTCGTCCTCTTCGGGATCACCTTGGCCGCCATGAACGGGCTCTTCTACCAGGCCGCCGCCCGCATCCCGCTCGGCCCCGCCGTCACCCTGGAAGTGCTCGGACCCCTCGCGCTCTCCGTACTGGCCTCCCGTCGCGCGATCAACCTCCTCTGGGCCGGTCTCGCCCTCGCGGGCGTCTTCCTGCTCGGCGGCGGGGGCTTCGACAGGCTCGATCCGGTCGGCGTCGCCTTCGCCCTGTCCGCGGGGGCGATGTGGGCCGCGTACATCATCTTCAGCGTGCGTACGGGCCGCCGGTTCCCCCAGGCCGACGGGCTCGCGCTGGCCATGGCGATCGGGGCGGTGCTCTTCCTCCCGCTGGGCATCGTCGAGGCGGGAGCGAAGCTCCTGAACCCGACCACGCTCGCCCTCGCCGCCGCCGTGGCCATGCTCTCCTCCGTCCTCCCGTACACCTTCGAAATCGTCGCCCTGCGCCGCCTGCCCGCCTCCACCTTCGCGATCATGATGAGCCTCGAACCGGCCATCGCCGCCATCGCCGGTTTCCTCATCCTCAGCCAGGCCCTCACCCTGACGGAGTCCCTCGCGATCGGTCTGGTCATCGCGGCGAGCATGGGCGCGATGCGGACGCAGGTCGGGCGGGGGAAGGCCCGGAACGTCAACTGAGTCGTCGTACGGCTCCCCGTGGCTGTGACGCGCGCCACACGTGCGAATGTCATACGAGCGAGCCGCCCGCGTCGTGTCGGAAGTGCGTGTGTCCGCATGCGCACCGCAAGGAAGACACAGACCACACCACGGGGTGATTCACCATGCGAAAGACCCTTTCCCTCCTCGCCGTTGCCGCCGGAGCCGTCGCCGCGCTCGGTCTCGCCGGGCCCGCCGCGCAGGCACAGGACGCGGGGGACGTTCAGGCGCAGGACGTGAACTGCGAGACCGGCATCAGTGAGAGCGACGACCTGGAGGGCTATGCCCTCTGCGACAACAACACCGGCGGCCCGATCGAGTTCCGCGTGAACCTCGTCTGCGGCTGGTCGGCCGACGTCTCCAGCGACTGGGTCCGCCTGGAGCCCGGCACGGGCGCACAGGCGGTCGCGGCCTGCCCGTCGCTGAGCACCGGCATCGGTGAGATCAGCGCGGAGCACCGGCCGGTCTGACGAGCCGGTCTCACGAGCCGAGCCGGTCTGACGAGCCGGTCTCGCGAGCACTGCGCGAGGGTCCGCACGCTCCATGCGTGCGGGCCCTCGTGTGTCTTGAGCCGCACCTCGAAAACCATTCCAAGCACGCTTGCTTGTTTTTGCGACCACTGTCATGCTCCAGAACACACCGCGCCGCACACCGCTGCCCCCGGAGGGAAGCCCCCGTGTCCGACCCGACGCCCGTACTCGACGACCTCCGCGAGGAAGGCAACGAACTCGACCGACTCGTAAGGGAGTTGAGCGAGGAGGAGTGGGCGCGTGCGACGCCCGCGCCCGGCTGGAGCGTCGCCCACCAGATCGCGCACCTCGCCTGGACCGACCGGGCCGCGCTGCTCGCCGTCACCGACGCCGAGGCGTTCGCGACGTACGCGCAGAAGGCCCTCGCCTCACCGGCCACCTTCGTCGACGAGGGAGCCGAGGAGGACGCCGGACTCCCGCCCGCCGAACTCCTGGCCCGCTGGCGTCACAGCCGGGCGGTCCTGCAGGTCGCGCTGCGAGCGGCAGCGCCCGGCGCGCGCTTCGGCTGGTTCGGGCCGCCGATGTCCACCGCCTCCATGGCCACCGGGCGGATCATGGAAACCTGGGCCCACGGGCAGGACATCGCCGACGCGCTCGGCGTCGTACGCACCCCCACCGCCCGGCTCCGCCACGTCGTCCGCATCGGCGTCCGGGCGCGCGACTTCGCCTTCGCCGTACGGGGGTTGAGCGCGCCGGAAGAGGAGTTCCGCGTCGAGCTCGTGGCGCCGTCGGGGGGCGACGACGGGAGCGACGACGTATGGACGTACGGCCCCGAAGACGCACCCCAGCGCGTCACAGGACCCGCGCTCGACTTCTGCCTGCTGGTCACCCAGCGGGCCCACCGCGCCGACCTCGCCGTGCACGCCGAAGGGCCGGACGCCGACCGGTGGCTGGACATCGCCCAGGCCTTCGCGGGACCACCGGGGGCGGGGCGCGAGCCCAAGGCCAAGGGGGCCGCCGGGTGAGCCCGGGCCGCCGGGTGAGCGCGGAGCAGCCCCCGCCCCTCCGCATCGGCAACGCCTCCGGCTTCTACGGCGACCGCTTCGACGCGATGCGCGAGATGCTCACCGGCGGCCCCCTGGACGTCCTCACCGGCGACTACCTCGCCGAACTCACCATGCTCATCCTGGGCCGCGACCGCCAGAAGGACCCCGGCGCCGGATACGCCCGCACCTTCCTGCGGCAACTGGAGGAGTGCCTCGGGCTCGCACACGAGCGGGGCGTCCGGATCGTCGCCAACGCGGGCGGCCTCAATCCGGCCGGACTGGCGGACGCCGTACGGCAGTTGGCCGACCGGCTCGGTGTCCCGGTCCGCGTCGCCCATGTCGAGGGCGACGACCTCCACAGCCGGTATCCGGACAGCCTCGCCGCCCACGCCTACCTCGGCGGCTTCGGCATCGCCGCCTGTCTGCGGGAGGGCGCGGACATCGTCGTCACCGGGCGGGTGACGGACGCCGCCCTGGTCACCGGGCCCGCCGTCGCCCACTTCGGGTGGGAGCCCGGCGAGTACGACCGGCTCGCGGGCTCCGTCGTCGCCGGGCACGTGCTGGAGTGCGGGGCACAGGCGACCGGCGGCAACTACGCGTTCTTCGGCGAGAGCGGCGCCACGCGCCCCGGCTTCCCGCTCGCCGAGCTCCACGAGGACGGCACCTGCGTCATCACCAAGCACCCCGGCACCGGCGGCCTCGTCGACGTCGGCACGGTGACGGCCCAACTGCTGTACGAGACGGCGGGCGCCCGGTACGCGGGACCGGATGTCACCGCTCGCCTGGACACCGTACGGCTCACGCAGGACGGCCCCGACCGCGTCCGGGTCGACCGCGTCCGGGGCGAGGCCCCGCCCCCGGCCCTCAAGGTCGGCGTCAACCGTCTCGGGGGCTTCCGCAACGAGGTCGTCTTCGTCCTGACCGGTCTTGAGATCGAGTCCAAGGCGGCCCTCGTACGGAGTCAGATGCGGGACGTGTTCGCCAAGTCCCGTCCCGCAGAGGTGCGGTGGGACCTCGTCCGCACCGACCGGCCCGACGCCTCGACCGAGGAGACCGCGAGCGCGCTGCTCCGGCTGGTCGTACGGGACCCGGTCCAGGAGAACGTCGGACGGGTGCTGAGCGGAGCCGCCGTGGAACTCGCGCTCGCCAGCTATCCCGGCTTCCATGTGCTGGCGCCACCGGGGAAGGGCACGCCCTATGGGGTCTTCGAGGGTGTGTACGTCCCCCACGGTGCCGTCGACCATGTGGCCGTCCTCCACGACCGGCGCCGGATCACTGTGCCGCCGGCCCACGACACCGCCGTACTCGACGACGTTCCGGAGCCGCCCCTGCCGGAGCCCTTGCCTCCCGGGGCCACGCAGCGCGTCCCACTCGGCCTTGTCGCGGGTGCCCGCAGCGGGGACAAGGGCGGGAACGCCAACGTCGGCGTCTGGGTGCGGACGGACGACGCCTGGCGCTGGCTCGCGCACACCCTCACCGTCGACCGCTTCCGCGAACTCCTCCCGGAAACGGCCGACTTGACCGTCGTACGCCACGTACTGCCCAACCTCCGCGCCCTCAACTTCGTCGTCGAAGGACTCCTCGGCGAGGGTGTCGCCTCACAGCACCGCTTCGACCCGCAAGCCAAGGCCCTCGGCGAATGGCTCCGCTCCCGTCACCTGGACATCCCGGAGGTGCTCCTATGACCGTCCTGGCGTCCACGCTCGACACCACCGGCCCCGACTACACGGCCAATCGCGAGGCCATGCTCACCAAGCTCGCCGAACTCGACGCCGAGCACGCGAAGGCCCTCGCGGGCGGCGGCGAGAAGTACGTCGCCCGGCACCGCGAGCGCGGCAAGCTGCTCGCCCGCGAACGCATCGAGCTGCTGCTGGACCCGGACACGCCGTTCCTGGAGCTCAGCCCGCTCGCCGCCTGGGGAAGCGACTACGCGGTGGGCGCCTCGCTCGTCACCGGGATCGGTGTCGTCGAGGGTGTCGAGTGCCTGATCACCGCGAACGACCCGACCGTACGCGGCGGCGCCAGCAATCCCTGGAGTCTGAAGAAGGCCCTGCGGGCCAACGACATCGCGCTCACCAACCGGCTGCCGTGCATCAGCCTGGTCGAGTCGGGTGGCGCCGATCTGCCCTCCCAGAAGGAAATCTTCATCCCCGGGGGCGCGATTTTCCGCGACCTCACCCGGCTGTCCGCCGCCGGGATCCCGACCGTGGCGGTCGTCTTCGGGAACTCCACCGCGGGAGGCGCGTACATCCCCGGCATGTCCGACCACGTGATCATGGTCAAGGAACGGGCGAAGGTGTTCCTCGGCGGGCCACCCCTGGTGAAGATGGCCACCGGCGAGGAGAGCGACGACGAGTCCCTTGGCGGCGCCGAGATGCACGCGCGCGTGTCGGGTCTCGCGGACCACTTCGCGGTCGACGAACCGGACGCCCTCCGCCAGGCGCGCCGCGTGATCGCCCGCCTCAACCACCGCAAGGCGTACGGCGATCCGGGCCCGGCCGCGCCCCCCAAGTACGACGAGGACGAGCTCCTGGGGATCGTGCCCGGCGACCTGAAGGTGCCCTTCGACCCGCGCGAGGTCATCGCCCGTATCGTCGACGGCTCCGACTTCGACGAGTTCAAGCCGCTCTACGGGACGAGCCTCACCACCGGGTGGGCCACGCTTCACGGCTATCCGGTGGGCGTGCTGGCCAACGCCCAAGGGGTGCTGTTCAGCGAGGAGTCCCAGAAGGCGGCCCAGTTCATCCAGCTCGCCAACCAGCGCGACATCCCGCTGCTGTTCCTGCACAACACCACCGGCTACATGGTCGGCAAGGAGTACGAGCAGGGCGGCATCATCAAGCACGGCGCGATGATGATCAACGCCGTGTCCAACTCGACGGTCCCGCACCTCTCTGTGCTCATGGGGGCCTCGTACGGAGCCGGTCACTACGGGATGTGCGGGCGGGCGTACGACCCGCGCTTCCTGTTCGCCTGGCCCAGCGCCAAGTCGGCCGTCATGGGGCCTCAGCAGCTCGCAGGGGTCCTGTCGATCGTGGCCCGGCAGTCGGCCGCCGCCAAGGGGCAGCCGTACGACGAGGAGGGCGACGCGGCGCTGCGCGCCATGGTGGAGCAGCAGATCGAAGCCGAGTCCCTGCCGATGTTCCTGTCCGGGCGGCTGTACGACGACGGGGTCATCGACCCGCGCGACACCCGCACCGTCCTCGGCCTGTGCCTGTCCGCGATCCACACGGCGCCCTATGAGGGCGTACGCGGTGGCTTCGGCGTCTTCCGGATGTGAGGGGGTCCCCGTGATTTCCAGTGTGCTGGTCGCCAACCGGGGCGAGATCGCCTGCCGTGTCTTCCGCACGTGTCGTGAGTTGGGTATCCGAACGGTCGCCGTGTACTCGGACGCCGACGAAAGCGCCCTCCACGCGCGCGTGGCCGACGCGGCGGTACGCCTCCCCGGTGCGGCGCCTTCGGACACGTATCTGCGCGGCGAGCTGATCGTGAAGGCGGCGCTGAGCGCGGGAGCGGATGCCGTGCACCCCGGATACGGCTTCCTCTCCGAGAACGCCGACTTCGCCCGAGCCGTCCTCGACGCGGGCCTCGTCTGGATCGGGCCGTCGCCCGAGGCGATCGAGGCGATGGCCTCCAAGACGCGTGCCAAGGAGCTGATGGGGCTCGCCTCGCTGACCGATGCCAAGGACGTCAAGGAGGACGATCTGCCCGTGCTGGTGAAGGCCGCCGCGGGCGGCGGCGGTCGCGGCATGCGTGTCGTACGCCGACTCGCCGACCTGGAAGGCGAGCTGGCTGCGGCGCGGGCCGAGGCCCTGAGTGCCTTCGGAGACGACGAGGTGTTCATCGAGCCCTACGTGGAGGGCGGCCGGCATGTCGAGGTCCAGATCCTGGCCGACGCGCACGGCACGGTGTGGCCGCTCGGCACCCGCGACTGCTCCCTCCAGCGCCGCCACCAGAAGGTGATCGAGGAGGCCCCGGCCCCGGGTTTGACATCCGAACTGACCGACTCCTTGTGCGCGATGGCCGTACGCGCCGCCCGCGCGGTCGACTACGTGGGCGCGGGCACGGTCGAGTTCCTCGTCGCCGACGATCCTGCGGCCGACCCCGGGGCCGGGGCGAAGGCCCACTTCCTGGAGATGAACACGCGCCTCCAGGTCGAACACCCCGTCACGGAGGCGGTGTTCGGCCTCGACCTCGTGGCCCTCCAGATCCGGGTCGCCGAGGGCGCCGCCCTCGAAACCGCCCCTCCACGCGCGCGTGGCCACGCGATCGAGGCCCGCCTGTACGCGGAGGACCCCGCGAACGGCTGGACCCCGCAGACCGGCACCCTGCACCGCCTCACCGTCCCCGACGTCCGCCTGGACACCGGCTACGAGGACGGCGACGAGATCGGCGTCCACTACGACCCGATGCTCGCCAAGGCCGTCGCCTATGCCCCCACGCGCGCGGAGGCCCTGCGCAAGCTGGCAGGCGCCCTGGAGAGGGCGACGATCCACGGTCCGGTCACCAACAGGGACCTCCTCGTACGCTCGCTCAGACACCCGGAGTTCGCGACGGCCCACATGGACACGGGCTTCTACGACCGGCACCTGCCCGAGCTGACCAGCTTTGGGTCGGGCGCCCCGTACGCACCCCTGGCAGCCGCCCTCGCCGACGCCCACGGCCGCTCCCGCTTCGGCGGCTGGCGCAACCTCCCCTCGCAGCCCCAGCTCAAGCGCTACCGCGACGAGGCGACCGGCACCGAGCACGAGGTCCGCTACCGGCACACGCGGGACGGCCTGACCGCTGACGGGGTACGCGTCCTGCGCACGGCCACCGACCTGGTGGTACTCGAAGCAGACGGCGTACGGCGGCACTTCGAGGTGACGAGGTACGGCGACGAGGTGTACGTGAACAGCACCGCGCTCACGGCCCTGCCCCGCTTCCCCGACCCCACGGCCCAGCAAGAGCCGGGCTCCCTGCTCGCACCGATGCCGGGCACGGTCGTACGGGTCGCCGAGGGCCTCACCGAGGGATCCCCTGTGCGGGCAGGAGAGCCCCTCATCTGGCTGGAGGCGATGAAGATGGAACACAAGATCTCCGCCCCCGTCTCAGGGACGCTCAGCGCCCTGCACGCAACTCCAGGCCGACAGGTGGAGGTCGGCACCTTGCTGGCGGTGGTCCAGGACAACGAGCCCCCTTCTCCCTGAGGAGCCCCATGCCCCCCGTAGTGGAAACCGAAGAACACACAGCCCTGCGAGCAGCGGTCGCAGCCCTCGGCAAACGCCACGGCCGCAACCACGCCCCCGACGAACTCTGGTCGGAAACAGCCAAACTCGGCTACCTGGGAGTCAACCTCCCCGAGGAACACGGCGGCGGAGGCGGCGGCATATCCGAACTCTCCATAGTCCTGGAGGAGTTGGGAGCCGCAGGCTGCCCCCTCCTCATGATGATCGTGTCGCCGGCGATCTGCGGCACGGTGATCGCCCGCTTCGGCACCGACACCCAGAAACAGGAATGGCTCCCAGGCCTGGCAGACGGCTCTCGCCTCATGGCCTTCGGCATCACCGAACCAGACGCCGGTTCCAACAGCCACCGCCTCACCACCACAGCCCGCCGCGACGGCACCGACTGGCTCCTCACCGGCCGCAAGGTCTTCATCTCCGGCGTGGACAAGGCCGACGCCACCCTCATCGTCGGCCGCACGGAGGACGCGCGAACAGGCAGGCTCAAGCCCTGCCTGTTCATCGTCCCGCGGGACGCGCCCGGCTTCGAACACCGGCGCATCGACATGGAACTCCACACCACGGAGTACCAGTTCGAGCTCACCCTCGACGACGTACGCCTGCCCGCGGGCGCCCTCGTCGGCGACGAGGACGCCGGACTGCTCCAGCTCTTCGCGGGCCTCAACCCGGAGCGCGTCATGACCGCCGCGTTCGCGATCGGCATGGGCCGTTACGCGCTCTCCAGGGCGGTCGAATACGCCCGCGAGCGCACCGTCTGGAAGGAACCCATCGGCGCCCACCAGGCCATCGCGCACCCCCTCGCCCAGGCCCACATCGACCTCGAACTCGCCCGCCTGATGATGCAGAAGGCTGCCGCCCTGTACGACGCGGGCGACGACACCGCCGCCGGAGAGGCCGCCAACATGGCGAAGTACGCGGCGGGCGAGGCGTGCGTGAAAGCCGTCGACCAGGCCGTGCACACCCTCGGCGGCAACGGCCTGACCAGCGAGTTCGGCCTCGCCTCGCTCATCACGGCGTCCCGCGTGGCCCGCATCGCCCCCGTCAGCCGGGAGATGATTCTCAACTACGTCTCCCACCAGACCCTGGGCTTGCCCAAGTCCTATTAGGCCGTGCAACAGTCCTGCCAGGCAGTACAGCGCCGTACAACGCCGCCCCAGGAGGAACCATGTTCCGCAGCGAGTACGCAGACGTCCCAGCCGTAGAAGAACCCATCCACGAGGCGGTCCTGGGCCGCGCCGCCGAACGGGGCGACACACGGGCCCTCATCGACGGCGTGGAGGGTACGACCCTCACGTACGCCCAACTCGACACGTTCCACCGGCGGATCGCCGCCGCGCTCGCCGAGGCGGGCGTCCGCAAGGGGGACGTACTGGCCTTGCACAGCCCGAACACCATCGCCTACCCCGCCGCGTTCTACGCCGCCACGCGCGCCGGGGCGTCGGTCACCACCGTGCATCCGCTCGCCACGGCCGAGGAGTTCGGCAAGCAACTGCGGGACAGCGCCGCCCGCTGGATCGTCACCGTGTCACCCCTCCTCCAGACGGCGCGCACGGCGGCCGAACTCGCGGGCGGCGTCCAGGAGATCTTCGTCTGCGACCAGGCCGAAGGGCACCGCTCGCTGCTCGACATGCTCGGCTCGACGGCCCCCGAGCCCGACGTGGACATCGACCCCGTAGAGGACGTCGCGGCCCTCCCGTACTCCTCCGGGACGACCGGCGTCCCCAAGGGCGTGATGCTCACCCACCGGTCCATCGCCACCAACCTCGCGCAGCTCGCGCCCACCATGCCGATGGGCCCGGGCGACCGCATCCTCGCCGTACTGCCGTTCTTCCACATCTACGGGCTGACGGCTCTCATGAACGCGCCCCTGAGGCAGGGGGCCACGGTCGTCGTGCTGCCCCGATTCGACCTCGACACGTTCCTCTCCGCCATCGAGAAACACCGCATCACAGGGCTGTACGTGGCCCCGCCGATCGTGCTCGCCCTTGCCAAGCACCCCGCCGTCGACGGCTACGACCTGTCGTCCCTGGAGTACATCATCAGCGCGGCGGCACCCCTGGACGCCGAGCTGGCAGCCGCCTGTTCGCGCAGGCTGGGACTGCCGCCCGTCGGCCAGGCGTACGGCATGACGGAACTCTCGCCCGGCACCCACGTCGTCCCCCGGGACTCTGCGAACCCGCCCCCCGGAAGCGTCGGAAAACTCATCGCCGGCACGGAGATGCGCATTCTCTCCCTGGACGACCCGTCCAAGGACGTCGGCGTGGGGGAGCGCGGCGAGATCGCCATCCGCGGACCGCAGATCATGAAGGGTTACCTGGGACGCCCCGAGACCACCGCCGCGATGATCGACGAGGACGGCTGGCTGCACACCGGAGACGTCGGTTACGTCGACGCCGAGGGCTGGCTGTTCGTCGTCGACCGCGTCAAGGAGCTGATCAAGTACAAGGGCTTCCAGGTGGCCCCCGCAGAACTCGAGGCCCTCCTGCTGACACACCCCGGCATCGCCGACGCCGCCGTCATCGGGGTCTACGACTCCGACAACAACGAAGTCCCGCACGCCTACGTAGTGCGCCAGCCGACGGCAGGCGACCTCACCGAAGCCGAGGTCATGCAGTACGTCGCCGAACGCGTCGCCCCGTACAAGAAGATCCGGCACGTCGACTTCATCGGCGGGGTGCCCAGGGCGGCCTCCGGGAAGATCCTGCGCCGCGAACTGCGGGACCTGAGGGAGCGCGCATGACCCTGGTGCGCCAGTCGCACGAGCGCGGCATCACCACCCTCACCCTCGACTCACCGGCCAACCGCAACGCCCTGTCGATCGCCCTCGTGGCCGAACTGGCGGACGCGCTGAAGCAGTGCGGCAAGGACGGCGACGTACGCGCCGTCGTCCTCACCCACACCGGGAACACGTTCTGCGCGGGCGCCGACCTGCGCCACACGCCGCAGCCGACGGCGCTCGTCCGGCTGCTGAAGCGGATCATCGAGCTGCGCAAACCCGTCGTGGCCCGCCTCACCGGACACGTACGGGCGGGCGGCCTCGGCCTGCTCGGCGCCTGCGACATCGCGGTCGCCTCCGCCGAGGTCACCTTCGCCTTCACGGAGGTACGCATCGGTGTCGCGCCCGCCGTCATCTCGCTGCCGCTCCTGCCCCGCACCGACCCGCGCGCCCTGGCCCGCTACTACCTCACCGGCGAGGACTTCGGATCGGCCGAAGCGGCCCGCATCGGCCTGCTGACGGCGGCCGGCAGCGACGTCGACGAGGTACTCGAACCCATCCTCGACGGCCTGCGCCGTGCCTCCCCCCAAGGCCTGCGGGAGACGAAACGGCTGCTCACGGCTAAGGTGCTGAAATCCTTCCACCAGGACGCCGGCGAACTGGCCGGGCTCTCGGCCCGGCTGTTCGCCTCCGCCGACGCCCGCGAGGGAATGACGGCCTTCCTCGAACGACGGGATCCCCCATGGGTGCTGTGAACACCGACGTCGTGGACCACGCCCCCAAACAGGACCGCGCCCCCAAACAGGACCGCGCCCCCAAACAGGACCGCGCCCCCAAGCAGGACCGCAGCCGCGCCACCCGCAAGCGCCTCCTGGAGGCCGCCGTCGCCTGCCTCGCCGAGCACGGCTGGGCGGGCTCCACGGTCTCCGTCGTCGCCGAATGCGCCGGTGTCTCACGCGGTGCCGCCCAGCACCACTTCCCGACCCGCGAGGACCTCTTCACGGCAGCGGTCGAGTACGTCGCCGAACAGCGCTCCACCGCCCTGCGCGCCCTCTTCCCCGACGGCCCCACGGACCGCCGCGCCGTCGTCCGCGCCCTCGTCGACCTCTACACCGGCCCACTCTTCCGGGCCGCCCTCCACCTCTGGGTCGCCGCCTCCAACGAGGACCAGCTCCGCCCCCGCGTCACGGAGCTGGAGGCCCGCGTCGGCCGCGAAACCCACCACATCGCCGTGGACCTCCTCGGCGCCGACGAATCCCGCCCCGGCGTCCGCGAAACCGTCCAGGGCTTCCTCGACATGGGCCGCGGTCTCGGCCTCGCGAACCTGCTCACGGATGACGGGGCGAGGCGGGAGCGGATCGTCGCGCAGTGGGCGAAGCTCCTGGACGACGTACTGGACTGACCGACCGCGGACGGGACGGTATCGACCGGTCACGGACCGAGTCGCCTGCTCAGGGACTGAGCCGCTCCACCCGCCACCCGCCCTCGGGGGTCGCGACGTACCGCAGCCGGTCGTGCAGCCGGTTCTCCCGCCCCTGCCAGAACTCGACCGCCTGCGGCTCGACACGGAAACCACCCCAGTTCGGCGGCACCGGAACCTGCTCACCCTCCGGGTAACGGGCGGCCAACGCGGCGTACGCCGCGTCCAGTTCGGCCCGCGAGGCGACCACAGCGGACTGCGCGCTGGCCCAGGCGCCGAGCTGGGAGCCATGCGGACGGGTCCGGAAATACGCCGCCGTCTCGTCACGCCCCGTACGCCGCGCGACACCACTGACGACGACCTGGCGGGCCAGCGCATGCCACGGGAACAGCAGCGAGACGTACGCGTTCTCCGCCAGGTCGCGCGCCTTACGGGACTCGTAGTTCGTGTAGAAGACGAAGCCCCGCTCGTCGTACTGCTTCAGCAGCACCGTCCGCGAACTCGGCCGGCCCTCCGCGTCCGCCGTGGACACGACCATGGCGTTCGGCTCGTACACCGCGCCCTGCAACGCGGCCTGCGCCGCCTGCCGGAACCAGCGCGCGAACTGCTCCACCGGGCCGTCGGCCAGCTCGGTCTCGTCGAGTCCCTCGGCCCGGTACTGCTTGCGCATCAGGGCCGGATCGAGGACAGGGTCATGGTCATGGTCGGTCACGCGGTCATCTTGCCGTATCCCGATCGCCGCATACCGAGGGTTACCCGGTGGGCGTGTGCTTCGTCACACGTGGCACTGAGTGCCGCGAACTCTCCCCAAAGATGGCACCAAGGGATATCGTCCTGTGGCCGAAACGGGTGACCGCCCGCCGCAGCGGGCATCACCGGGGTACGCACGCACGTGCGGACCGCGAGTCCAGCAGTGACCGTGGAACCGCACGTCGGCAACCCGACCATCACCGACGTACGCACACCCAGCAACTCCAAACGCAACCCCCACAACGCCACCCGTCGCACACATCATGAGGAGCCGCCTGATGTCCGACTTCGTACCCGGACTCGAGGGAGTCATCGCTTTCGAGACGGAGATCGCCGAACCGGACAAGGAGGGCGGCGCCCTGCGATACCGGGGCGTCGACATCGAGGATCTGGTCGGCCACGTCTCGTTCGGAAACGTCTGGGGCCTGCTCGTCGACGGCGCCTTCAACCCCGGCCTGCCGCCCGCCGAGCCCTTCCCGATCCCCGTCCACTCCGGCGACATCCGCGTGGACGTCCAGTCGGCCCTCGCCATGCTGGCGCCCGTCTGGGGCCTGAAACCCCTGCTGGACATCGACGAGCAGCAAGCCCGCGAAGACCTCGCCCGCGCCGCCGTCATGGCCCTCTCCTACGTCGCCCAGTCCGCCCGCGGCCCCGGCATGCCCATGGTCCCGCAGCGCGAGATCGACAAGGCCCAGTCCGTCGTAGAACGCTTCATGATCCGCTGGCGCGGCGAACCCGACCCCAAGCACGTCGCCGCGGTCGACGCGTACTGGACGTCGGCCGCCGAACACGGCATGAACGCGTCCACCTTCACGGCGCGCGTGATCGCGTCGACCGGCGCAGACGTGGCGGCAGCACTTTCTGGTGCGGTCGGCGCGATGTCCGGCCCCCTCCACGGCGGCGCCCCCTCCCGCGTACTCGGCATGATCGAGGAGATCGAACGCACCGGGAACGCCGACGCCTACGTACGCCAAGCCCTCGACAAGGGCGAACGCCTCATGGGCTTCGGCCACCGCGTCTACCGCGCCGAAGACCCCCGCGCCCGAGTCCTCCGCCGCACCGCCCGCGAACTCGGCGCCCCCCGCTTCGAAATCGCCGAAGCCCTGGAAAAGGCAGCCCTCGCCGAACTCCACGCCCGCCGCCCCGACCGCGTCCTGGCGACCAACGTCGAGTTCTGGGCCGCCATCGTCCTCGACTTCGCCGAAGTCCCGGCCCACATGTTCACATCCATGTTCACCTGCGCCCGCACGGCAGGCTGGTCCGCCCACATCCTGGAACAGAAGCGCACCGGCCGCCTCGTACGGCCGTCCGCGCGCTATGTGGGCCCGGGCACGCGCGACCCGCGCGAAATCGAGGGCTACGGGGACATCGCGCACTGAGTGCACTGAGTCCTCGCGTACCTGGGGCGCTGGAACGCAGACGACCCGCGAGCTCTGGTCCCCTCCGAGGAGGGAGCCGGCCGGACTTACCGGCGAGCTCGCGGGTCGGGTGACTGCTTGAGATTGGGCCGGCTGCGCGTAGCTATCCCGCGCTGGTCCGGCACCGCACTGGGTGTGGTGACGGGCCGCTAGCCCGCAGCCACCTCTCCTGTCCGGTTTTCATACATCTGCCGAACCACCTCCCTTCTGGATTAGCCACACCCTAGGAACCGCTCGGACTTCGTTCAACCGGTTTTTGGGTACGCCACGAATCTGCGGACTCTGGGAGGGCGGGCAGCGCATGCGCGTGGTGACGTGGAACCTGTGGTGGCGGTTCGGGCCGTGGGAGCAGCGGCGGAAGGCGATTCTGGCCGTGCTGCGGGACTTGCGGCCGGATGTGGTCGGGCTGCAGGAGGTGTGGGCCTGTGGCGGAGAGAACCTGGCGGAGTGGCTGGCGGACGAGTTGGGGCTGTACTGGACGTGGGCCGCTTCGGAGGCGCCCGAGTGGTGGCAGCGGCGGCTCGGGGACTCGACGGTCGACTTGGGCAATGCCGTGCTCAGCCGGTGGCCCGTGGTGGACCGGGCGGTGGTGCGGTTGCCGGCGCCTGACGGGGAGGACGACGGGCGGCTGGCGTTGTATACGCGGCTGGACGCGCCGACGCACCCGGTGCCCTTCTTCACCACACACCTGACCTCCCTCACGCACGCTTCGGCCGTGCGATGCGAACAGGTCCGCGTTCTCGCCGGGTTCGTCGCGGATCATCGTGGCGGGACGGCGTTTCCACCGGTCGTCACCGGCGATTTCAACGCCTGGCCCGACTCGGACGAAATCCGGCTGTTCGGCGGCTACAAAACGGCACCGGCCTTCCCCGGTCAGGTGTTCCTCGACGCCTGGGAGTACGCGGCTCCGGGGATCCCGGCGGCCACTTGGGCCGCGGCCAATCCCTACATCAAGCCCGGCAATCCCGACGTCCGCCTCGACTACATCCACGTCGGTCCACCGGGCCCGGACGCCCTCGGCCACGTCCGCTCGGTCCACCGCGCGGGCGACGGCCCCGTCGACGGCGTATGGCCGTCCGACCACGCAGCGGTCGTCGCGGACCTGGCGCCAGTCCCGGTACCGCGCCCCTAAGAGGTCGCGCAGACAGGCGCGGTGATGGCACCTCGGTCGCAAGGCAGGCACAGGTCCTGGCGATCATGGAGTTGCGACGCTCTGTGATCACCGGGGAGACCTGTGCCTGTACTGCCATCACGGCTGACCGAACCACTCTGGGGCCAATTCGTGGTCCTGCTGCCCGAGCGGCCGGGCTACCACCCGGACCATCCGCTGGGCTGCCACCGCCCACGCATCAGCGACCGGGCGCCCCTCGGAGTGCGCGGGATATACGCCGATCCGGCTTGCTGTCGCGGGATAGCGGTTTCCGTCACGGTGCCGAGCATTCCGGGTCGTCGACGATCACCGCGTTCGCCGGAATGATCACGACGTCTTCCTTGTCCTCCGCCTGCTCGAACTTTGTGGTGGCGTAGCCCCGCTTGCCGTCCCCGACACACTTCGTGGCGAGGTTTCCGAAGCCGTCCGGGAAGTTGTAGACCTCCGCCGCGGTGTCCTCGCCCGCGTTTCCCTTCACCGGGGCGTCGCCCTTGCCCCGCTCGTCGTCGTGCTCCTGGGAGCAGCCGGTGAGCAGGACGGCAAGCAGCAGCGCACCGCAGGTGGCGACGCCCGCTTGCGCCGGGCGCCGACGGCGCTGACAAGGCCGCGGGCGGCGCTTCCCCGACCGCGGCCCTGCCCGCATGCTCAGCTTGCGCATGACTTGTCCTCGACGATCTGGACGTTCGACGGAGCGCCGGCGTTCGTCGTGACGTACGCGCGGAAGCCGTGCCCCACGCACTTGGTGGCGAGATTCCCGAAGCCGTCCGGCATGTTGTACACCTCGGCCGGGCTGTCGTCACCCTCACGGCCCTGCACCGGGGCGTCACCCATGCCCCGCTTGTCGTCGTACTCCTGCGAACAGCCCACAAGAAGGCTTCCCGCAGTCAGCGCCAGGGCCGCGGCCCAGACCGATGCTCGTACACGCCTCATCAGGAGTCCCCCGTACCGCCAAATCGGATGGTGTCCTTGAAGACAGCGCGGTGGCCTGGCCCGGTTCCCCTGTTGGGCACGAACCGGCTAATCGTCCGAGACGCGTACGAGCGCGAGTGTGATGTTGTCGGGGCCGCCTGCCTCGATGGCGGCCTTCCACAGCTCGAAGACGGCCCGGGCGTCGTCGTACTCCCGCAGCAGGCGGTCGAGGACGTCGTCCGGCAGTGGGTCGGTCAGGCCGTCGGTGCAGATGAGATACGGGTCTCCGGGCGCCAGGGGCGAGGCCGTCAGGTGAGGGGTGACTTCGCGGTACCGCAGGGCGCCGCCGAGCGACTGTGTCAGCAGGGAGGTGGTGCGCTGCCCCGGTTCGAGCGGCGGGTTGTCGTCCACGCTCACCTGGCGCAGTCCGTCCTGCGGGGCGGCGAAGACCCGGCTGTCGCCCACGTTGAACGCCAGCAGCGATTCGGGCATCACGACCACACCGGCGACTGTTGTGCCCATGGTGGCGAGATCGTCGCCGTGGACGCCTGCCGCTTCGTATATCTCGCGATTGCAGGTGTGCAGCGCATCACGGACGGCGTCCTCGCTGTTCAGGACGGGTCCTGTCACCGCGAGTCGGTGGGTGACGAGGGCACTGGCCACCTCGCCCCCGGGATGCCCGCCCATGCCGTCGGCGACCGCGACGATCAGGGGTGTACCGAGCGGGAACACCAGCGTCTGCGGATTTTCGGTCACGGTGCAGGGCAACGTCCACGGGCCGATGACAAGGCTGTCCTCGTTCCGGTCGCGGATCAGCCCGGGATGGCTCAACGCGCTCACAGTGACGTGCGGCACCGCATGCCACCGCCTTCATTCAGCGACCTGGATGATTATTGCGATGAGGTCCGCGTACCCCCTGGAGGAGTCGTGCGTCATGCTCCAGGCGCGCGGTACTCCACTTTCTGTCGGACCGCCTCGTCGATCTCGTCGGGCGACAGCAGGACGACCGTGCTCGTGCGTACGCCACCGGCCGCCGACGTAACCAGACCCATGGCCACGGCAGAGGTGTTGCTGGGCAGGTCCACGGTGATGTAGGCGTCTTCGTCGCCGAAGGCCCAGTACATCGACTCGACCCGACCCCCGAGGCTCTGGACCATGCGGTCGACGACCTCGCGACGCGCTGTACCGCCCTCCTTGAGCAGTCCTTGCAGTCCATCCACGGTCAACTTGACCTTGAAGAGGTATTTCGACATCGGCTCGGTCTTTCATTTAAGTCCAGTACATCCAGGTAATTGCATTTCCTCCCTATTTTCCTTCCGAGGTGCGCTCACCGTCGCGAGCAGGGGCGCCGTACGGCTTACTGCCGCCCGACCGATGCTCCTGCCGGCCCTCCGCGGTCACGCCGACGGACTTGGAGGTCGCGCAGACAGGCGCGGTGATGGCACCTCGGTCGCAAGGCAGGCACAGGTCCTGACGATCATGGAGTTGCGACGCTCTGTGATCACCGGGGAGACCTGTGCCTGTACTGCCATCACGGCTGACCGAACCACTCTGGGGCCAAATCGTGGCCCTGCTGCCCGAGCGGCCGGAGTGCCACCCGGACCATCCGCTGGGCTGCCACCGCCCACGCATCAGCGACCGGATCCTCTTCGACAAAAGGAGGCCGCAGGCCCCTTAGGGGGCGGGGCTGTGACATATGCGGCTCCGCCGCGATGGGGGTCCCCCGCTCATGGGGGTCCCCCGCTCGAGCGAAGCCGAGAGTGGGGGAGAAGCCGAGAGTGGGGGAGCGACCAGCCACAACGAACCCGCAGCTTCGAACTGCCCTCCCAGCGGAGCGCTTCCGTTTCTGGCGTGCAACGATTTTCTTCAATCTTGTGGGAACCCGGTGTGTGCTGCGTCACGTTCGAGTTGAATGATTCCTAGTGAGTGATTCGCAGTGAGGGAACTGACGCGCGGGCCTACCGCGCACGACACGCCGACACGGCCTGCAGGGGGTGCCAGGTGAGTGCTTCCCGGCGTAGTGGGACCACGGACGAGCTGGGGCCGCAGGAGCCCGAGCGGGACGGGTCCGATCTGCTTGCCGCTTTGCTGGACGGGATGGACGCCGCGCTGTGCGCTTTTGACGCCGACGGAGTCGTGACCCACTGGAACCGTGAGGCGGAGCGGATTCTCGGGTGGAGCGCGGACGAGGCGGTCGGGCGGCACGGGTTCGCCGGGTGGGCCGTACGGACCGCGGACGCCGAGGAGGTCGAGAGCCGGCTGATGTCGGTGATGCACGCCCCGGGCCGGCAGGTGAACGAGTTCGCGCTGCTCACCAAGGACGGCGGACGGGTCCTCGTACGAACCCAGTCCGCGGCCGTGCGCGGACCGGACGGGAAGCCCGCGGGCGTCTACTGCGCCTTCAGTGAGGTGCACGCGCAGATCGATCTGGAACGGTCGATCGCGCTGAGCGAGGCGTTGCTCGAGGACGCGTCGTGGGGTGTCGTGCTCGTGGACGCCGATCTGCGGCCCGCCGTCGTCAACGCGCACGCGGCTCGCGCGCTGGGCGTAGGGCGTACGACCGTACTGGGACGCCCGCTGGGCGAGTTGCTCGCGCAGGGTGTCGAGGAGTTGGAGAGCGCGCTCACGCATGTGCTCGCCGAGGGGGCGCCGCCCGCGCCCGCCGAGATGTGGGTGAGCGTGCGTACGCCGGAGGGCGAGAAGCGGCGGTGCTGGCGGAGCGGCTTCCTGCGGCTGTCCTCGCCGCTCGCGGAAGAGCCCGTTCCGCTGGGTGTCGGCTGGCTCTTCCAGGACGTGACCGAGAGCAAGCAGAGCGAGCAGGAGGCCTCGCAGCTGCGGTTCCGGGCCAACCAGCTGCACCGCGCCGCGCGCGCGGCGGCCGAGTGCGAGGACCCGGCCGAGGCCGCTGTCGTCCATCTGGACTTCTCGCTGGCCGGGTTCGCCGACCACGCGCTGATCGACCGGGTCTCCGGCGCCGCCGTGCCCGACGGAGAGGGGACGGTGCGGCTCGTACGGGTCGCCGCCACGCCCTCGGGCGCTCCGGGCCCCAGCCTGCCCGCCGACGGACGCGCCGGACTGCCCGTGCGGTACGCCGAGGGGCATCCCGCCCTCCAGTGCGTGGAGCGGATCGGTCCCGTACGGGCGAGCGCGGGCGCGTCCGATCCCGACCAGGTCCGCGAGTGGGCCATCGCCCGGCAGTGGCCGGCCGACGCGGTGCACGCCCTGTGCGCGGTGCTGCGCAGCCGCGGCCGGACCTTGGGCGTCGTGACGTTCCTGCGGGGCGCCAGCCGTACGCAGTTCGAGCGGACCGACGCGATGTACGCGGAGGATGTCGGGGTACGGATCGCCGCGCTGCTGGACCTGGCGGAGGAGCGGCGGGAGCGGGACTGAGCCGCGCCGCCGCCCAGGAGCCGCGGCGCACCACCGCCCGCCTCACCGCCGAGAGATGATCCGGCTCACCGCCGGTGCCTCACTGCCGATAGAAGATCCGGTCCGCGTACTCCTCGAAGACGCGGCCGTTCCACTCGTGGCCACCGTCCACATTCCCCGAACGCAGCAGCGGGGGCTCGATGCCACGGTCCGCGAGGGTGCCGGCCGCCGTGGCCATCACCGCCTGGAGCAGGGCCGATGTGACGACCGTGGAGGCGGGGGCGAAAGGGGCGGGGACGGTGTCGAGGGTGAGTTCCGCGTCGCCGACCGCGATCTTCGAGTCGAGTACGACGTCGCAGTGGTCCTTCAGGTATGTACCCGAGGAGTGCCGGGACTTCGTCTCGGAGCCGTAGGCGACGGACGTGACCCCGATGACCTTGAGGCCGAGTTCGCGGGCGTGCAGGGCCATCTCGACGGGGAGGGCGTTGCGGCCGGAGAGGGAGATGATCACGAGTACGTCGCCCGCGCGCGCGGGGCTCATATCGAGGACGGCGGTCGCGAGGCCGTCGACGCGTTCCAGGGCGGAGCCGAGTGTGGCGGGCATGACGTCCACGCCGACGGCACCCGGTACGGCGAGCAGGTTCATCAGGGCGAGGCCGCCCGCCCGGTAGACGACATCCTGCGCGGCGAGCGAGGAGTGCCCGGCGCCGAAGGCGAACAGTCGCCCCTCGGCGGCGACGGTGTCGGCGATCAGTGTGCCGGCGGCCGTGATGGCCTCGGCCTCCTCGTCACGCACCCGCTCCAGCAGTCCGATCGCGGCGTCGAAGAACCGCCCGGCCAGCTCGCTCCCGCTCATCGGCGAAGCCCTTTCGAAGTCGCGTCGGTGTCGCGTCGGTGAACCCTTCGGTGAGCCACTGAAGGTGAGCCGCTGAACCGGGCGCCCCACCACAGCCGTACTCCCGTCGTGCCGCGGATCCGCAGATCCGCAGATCCGCAGATCACGTTGCGGTCTGGACCAGTGCGCTGTCAATACGGCCACGGGGCGGGTTCGGCGGCGGTCCCAGTACTGCCGTGGGAGCAGTTCCGTCATGGGTTCCTGCCGCGCGGCACGGTTGTCACCGGGATGCGTCAGAATTGACGTCAGGGCCAGCGCACACGCCGGTGAGCCACTCAGCCTCCGGCAGATCTCATCGAGGGGCACGTATGTCCGGACTGATCGACACCACGGAGATGTATCTCCGCACCATCCTCGAGCTGGAAGAGGAAGGTGTGGTCCCCATGCGCGCCCGTATCGCCGAGCGGCTCGACCAGAGCGGGCCGACCGTCAGCCAGACGGTGGCGCGGATGGAGCGCGACGGCCTGGTGGCGGTCGCCAGTGACCGGCACCTGGAGTTCACGGACGAGGGCCGTCGGCTGGCCACGCGCGTGATGCGCAAGCACCGCCTCGCGGAGTGCCTGCTCGTCGACGTGATCGGTCTGGAGTGGGAGCAGGTGCACGCCGAGGCCTGCCGCTGGGAGCATGTGATGAGTGAGGCGGTCGAGCGCCGCGTCCTGGAGCTGCTGCGCCACCCGACCGAGTCGCCGTACGGGAATCCGATCCCGGGCCTGGAGGAGCTGGGCGAGAAGGACGGCGCGGACCCGTTCCTGGACGAGGGCATGGTCTCGCTCGCCGACCTGGACCCCGGGACCGACGGCAAGACAGTCGTCGTACGCCGCATCGGCGAGCCCATCCAGACGGACGCCCAGCTGATGTACACGCTGCGGCGGGCCGGCGTGCAGCCCGGCTCGGTGGTCAGCGTGACGGAGTCGGCGGGCGGCGTCCTGGTGGGCAGCGGCGGCGAGGCGGCCGAGCTGGAGGCGGACACCGCTTCACATGTTTTCGTAGCGAAGCGCTGACGCCGAGTGATCGGGCGGGTTAGGGTTCCAACCTCCATGCAGGGATCGCTGAAGGGGTGACTCCGGCATGCGGCGGTTGCCCCGGGCGCCCATCAGGGAGGTGCGGGGCAATGGCCGGTCACCCCAGCCACTGTGGTGAACGGACGCACCACGTTCATCGAAGCCATCGATGACCCGACTGCCAACTCGCCTTTCTTTGCGGGCAGTTGACCAATCCGAAGCGCAGCGAATTCACGGGTTGCGTGTAAGTCTTTTCTTGGGAGGGGGGAGGCATATGCATCGCGGAACGTTCGAGGGCCCCGGCGCCCTGCGGCGCCGGGGCCTGTCCTCCCCTGTGCTGACCCGGAGCCCCGAGCTCCCAGGGTCATCCCCTTCGGACCGATTTCCCCGAGCGGCCCGCCTCCCGCTGAAGATCTCCCCTCGGCGGCGGCGATCAATCCCTGAAGGGTGTCACTCGAAGGAGGGGTGTTACCGTGCAAGGACCTCGTTTTCGAACGGACATTCGATAACGTGGGAGTAACGGAACCCCCGCACGGGACGCAGGAACATTCAACGGGCACAACCAGCGAGCACAAGCAGCGGCAACAACCAGCAGGAGCAGCGGTACGACGAGCCAGTACGAGCGCGACGGCCGACTCGTGCGGGACGAGCGGGCCGAGTGGATCAAGGGGGGTGCCAACGTATGGTGCGGCGCATCGACGTGACCGGAGCGGGCGGCGTAAGCCTCGCCGCCTGGGAGTTCGCCGATCCTCCCAAGACCGGGGAGGTCGAGCGGACGCCGGGCGTGCTGTTACTGCACGGCCTGATGGGCCGTGCCTCACACTGGGCGTCCACCGCCCGCTGGCTCTCCGAGCGGCATCGCGCCGTCGCACTCGACCAGCGCGGCCACGGCCAGAGCGACAAGCCCTCCGAGGGCCCGTACACACGTGAGGCATACGTCGACGACGCCGAGGCCGCGCTCGAACAGCTCGGTCTCGCCCCCGCCGTCCTGATCGGTCACTCCATGGGCGCGCTGACCGCCTGGCAGCTCGCCGCGAAGCGCCCCGACCTCGTGAGCGGCCTGATCATCTGCGACATGCGGGCCTCCGCACTCGGCGCGGCCTCACAGCGCGAGTGGGAGGAGTGGTTCAAGTCCTGGCCCGCCCCCTTCGCCACGCTTGCCGACGTCCGCAAGTGGTTCGGCGAGGACGACCCCTGGGTGGAGCGCCCGAACCCCTCCCGCGGCGAGTTCTACGCCGAGGTCATGGCCGAGTCCGACGACGGCTGGCGCCCTGTCTTCGAGCCCGGGCAGATGCTCAAGGCCCGCGAGACCTGGGTGTACGACGCCCACTGGGAGGAGCTGGCCCAGGTCCGCTGCCCCGCCCTCGTCGTACGCGGCCTCGACGGCGAGCTCGGCCGTGCCGAGTCCCAGGAGATGGTCCGCGTACTGCCCCAGGGCCAGTACGCGGAGGTCGCCGACGCCGGCCACCTCGTGCACTACGACCAGCCGGACGCGTGGCGGGCGGCGATCGAACCGTTCCTGGACGGGCTCGCTCCGCCGGGGGCGCGGTGAAAAAGCGAGCGCCGAGCCCCCTCACCCGTAAGACGCGCTCCGCCTCACCCTTTGCTGACCGCCGCCAGAATCTCCGGCAGCCGCCGTGCCGTCCGCGGTGCGGCGAGCCGTAGTCCCAGCAGGGTGATCCCCGCGCCGTACGCGGTCCCGAGCGGCAGCAGCAGCCATGTCCAGTCCTCGCCGCCCGCCGACACATGCAGCCAGATCGTGAGCGCGATGACCGGTGCGCACAGCAGGGCTGCCGCGACCATGCCGCCGAAGATGGAGATCCAGGCGAGGCCCGCCTGCCCGGGGGCCACGTTCTTGTAGCCCTCCTGCGGGATCGAGTACGGGAAGCGCGCGGAGGACCAGGCGCCGGTGGCCAGCATCGCGCCGAGCAACGCGAAGGACAGGCCCAGGACTTCGGGCAGGGCGGGCCAGTCGCCGAGCATCGCCGTGGTCAGGACCGTCACGAGCGTCGCGTACGGGAGCGTGATCAGCAGGAGCGCCAACGCCCGCGCCCGCAGCTCGACATACGCGTCCCGCGTGGAGGAAATGGTCAGCGCGACCATCCAGAACGCGGACGTGTCCTGCCCGAACTGGTTGTACATCTGGATCCCGAGCATCCCGGCGGCGAAGCAGGCGAAGTAGATCGAACCGGTGCCCTGCAGCGCGTTGAACACCGGCACGATCAGCCCGATCGCGAGCGAGGTCACCCACGCGGCCTTCGTCTTCGGGTCGCGCCACACATACCGCAGGCTGCGTTCCATGACCGTGCCCGTGCGGCCCGCGGGCAGCAGCCGGGACAGGCCGGACGAGCGGCCCGCCTTGTCCCGCGTGGGCTCGGCGGCCTGGAGCGTGGAGCCGTCCGGCGAGGTCATCAGCCGGGTCAGACTCCGCTGCCAGAGCGCCAGCAGGGCCACCAACGCCCCGGCACTCAGGACGAGTTGGGCGACTCCAGTGGCGTACGAACCCTCGTTCACCGAGTCCACCGCGCCGATCGCCGAGGCGGGCGGCACCCAGCGCAGCACCTCGGCCGCAGGGTCCAGCGTCGACAGGCCGGACGAACCGAGCTTCTGCGCCCCGAAGTTGACGAGCTGGGCGCCCACGGCGATCACCAATCCGCTCAGCACGGCGAGATCGCGGCCTTTACGGCTGGTCAGCAGCTGGATGTTGGCCGTCGCGACGGCACGCGCGAGGGCCACGCAGACGAGCAGCGCGAGGACGATCGCGACGACCCCGGTGACGTACGCGGCCGTGCTGTGCGCCATCGCGATCACGGAACCGGCGAACATGCACAACGTGAACAGCGGCCCGATACCGACCAGCGAGGCCACCAGCAGGGCCCGCACGAGCGGGCGCGGGCGCAGCGGCAGCATCACAAGGCGGGTCGGGTCGAGCGTCTCGTCGCCGCCGGCGAAGAAGAGGGGCATCACGGCCCAGCCGAGCGCCAGGACGGCGGTGAGCAGCACGGTGACGCTCGCCGCGTGCGTGTTGCCGCGCAGCGCGATCAGGCCGATGAGCTGGAGCGCGGCGAAGAGCAGCACGACGACGATCGACGCGACGTACGCGGCCCGTCGTCCGGCCGACTGCCGCAGACCGTTGCGCAGGAGGGACAGCTTCAGGCGTACGACGACGGGGGTGACCGAGCCGACGGAGGCGGTCGTGCTCATCGGGCGCCGCCGCCCAGCCAGTCGAGGTCGGAGGCGGTGTCGCGGCTGTTCGCCCCGACGAGTTCGAGGAACGCTTCCTGGAGGGAGCGCTCCGAGCCGCGCACCTCGGCGAGCGTGCCGTGGGCGCGGATACGGCCCGCGGCCATCACGGCGACCCAGTCGCACAGCGACTCGACCAGCTCCATGACGTGGGAGGAGAAGACGACGGTGGCGCCGGAGGCGGTGTAGCGCTCCAGGACGCCACGGATCGTCTGCGCGGAGACGGGGTCGACGCCCTCGAACGGCTCGTCCAAGAAGAGGACTTCGGGGTTGTGGAGGAGTGCGGAGGCGAGCCCGATCTTCTTCCGCATCCCGGTCGAGTAGTCGACGACGAGCTTGTGCTGGGCGCCGGCCAGGTCGAGTACGTCCAGGAGCTGGGTGGCCCGCTTGTCGACCTCGGCACCGGGCAGCCCCCGCAACCGCCCGGTGTACGCGAGGAGTTCCCGCCCCGAAAGCCGCTCGAACAGCCGCAGCCCCTCGGGCAGGACACCGATACGGGCCTTGACCTGAGTCGGATCACGCCACACGTCATGCCCGACGACCTCGACGGACCCCTGGTCGGGCCGCAGCAGCCCGGTCACCATCGACAGGGTGGTGGTCTTCCCGGCCCCGTTCGGCCCGACCAGCCCGATGAACCGCCCCGCGGGCAACTCCAGATCAACCCCCGCAACGGCGACCTGCTCCCCGAACCGCTTCCACAACCCCTGCACGCGCACGGCGACTTCGCCCACGTCGGCTCCCTCCGTCATGAGTGCACGATACGGGGAGGGGTCCTGTAAGAGCGCCCCGTAAGGGGCGCGGGGAACTGCGCGCTCAGCCACGTATAACCCGCAGGTAGATGTGTACCCGACGGGGCAGCGCCCCTATTAGGGGCGCGGGGCTGTTGTCGATTTGCGGCTCCGCCGCGTGGGCGCGACCAGCCACGACGGACCGCAGCCTTCGTACGGCCCTACCCGCGAAGCGACCGCCGTACGTCCCGACCACATGCGTAAGCGATAGGCGAGATCAACTCCTCCACATCAGGCAACCACCGGTTGGTGGGCGTGGGCCGACAGGCCCACTGAACCCTCCCGTGCGCCCCGGACCGCGTAGGCGGCGCAGCCACATACGTACCCTCACCGAGCACATCCAGATCGAGGGAGGCAAGCGGCCACCCCAGCTTCCGTACGAGATCGGGCACCTTCGCAGCGGCACCCGGCAGTACGAAGAACTGCACCCGCCGGTCCGGTGTGCAGGTCACGGGCCCGAGCGTCAGCTCCATGCGCCGCATGCGGGCGAGCGCGAGGAACCCCGCCGTCTCCGGGACGGAAACCGCGTCGAACGTACGGCCCGTAGGCAGCAGGATCGATGCCGTCGGCTGCTTCGCCCAGAGTCGGCGCGCGGCGGTCGCACTGCCCGTGGCCTGTGTCGGCCAGTCCTCCCGCGCCGGATGCGCGCCGGGTGCGATGCAGGCGGGCTCGCCGCACGAGCAGCGCTGCACCCCGTCGACGGCTTCCAGCCAAGTGCCGGGAAACACGTCCCAGTGGCGCTCCTCGGCATAGCGCACGGCGATGTCCTGCAGTGTTTCCAGTGCTTCCCCACGCTGCTTGGGGATCCGCGCGGCTTCGGTGCTGGTGATGGTCTCTTCCATGCACAGCTCAACTCCCGCACCCACCGGGCGTTACGGCCCCTGCGTGCGCGGTGGGGGAGCACCGTTTTCGCATGTGGGGCGCATGGATGCATGGGTGGGGGCGCGCACGGGCAACGGCAGCGGGGGCTGGGTAGCCACGTGTGGGGTACGGCAACGGTCCGTACCCCGGCAATCCTCGCATGTCTCGCATCTTCGGTTTGTCCGCGGGGCATTGATCTTCGAGGCCGGATCTTTTCGTTCCTTTCACGGAAGCCGGAGGAGGTTCCGGCCGCTGAGGACACGTCAACTCGGTGCGTGGGCAGGCACCGCAGCCACAGGGGGTACGCCATGGCCGCAAGGCCTCTCGTCGCCAGGCAGCCGAACGAACGGCTGCAAGCGCTCATCCAGGAAGCGGGCTGCTCGAACGCCGGGCTGGCCCGCCGGGTCAACATGTGCGGCGCGGAACACGGTCTCGATCTGCGCTACGACAAAACGTCCGTGGCGCGCTGGTTGCGCGGTCAGCAGCCACGCGGGCGGGCGCCGGCCATCATCGCCGAGGCGCTGGGCCGCAAGCTGGGCCGGACGGTCACGATCGACGAGATCGGGATGGCGAACGGCAAGAACCTCGCCTCCGGGGTGGGCCTGCAGTTCTCGCCGACCGTCGTCGGCGCCATAGAGCAGGTCTGCGAGCTGTGGCGCAGTGACGTGGGGCGGCGGGACTTCCTGTCCGGCTCGTCCGTCGCCGCTTCCGCGCTCGTCGAGCCGAGCCGCGACTGGCTGATCTCCGCGCCGGACTCCCAGGTGGCGCGCTCGGCGGGGCCGCGGGTCGGGACGGCCGACGTGGCGGCGGTGAAGGCGATGACGCAGGCGCTGGTGGATCTGGACCACCAGTACGGCAGCGGGCACGTACGCCCGGTGGTCGTGCACTACCTGAACAGCGTGGTCTCCGGGCTGCTGGCGGGCTCGTACCGGGAAGCCGTCGGGCGTGAACTGTTCGCGGCGGTCGCGCGGTTGACGGAGCTGGCGGGCTATATGGCCGTCGACACCGGGCAGCCGGGGCTCGCGCAGCGCTACTACATCCAGGCGCTGCGGCTGGCGCAGGCGGCGGGGGATCGCGGGTACGGCGGGTACGTACTGGCCGCGTCCATGAGCCACCTGGCCGCGCAGCTCGGGAACCCGCGGGAGATCGCGCAGTTGGCGCGGGCGGCACAGGAGGGGGCGCGCGGGCGGGTGACCCCGCGCGCGGAGGCGATGTTCCACGCCGCGGAGGCGCGCGGGCACGCACTCATGGGTGACGCGCGGGCGGCCCAGGTGGCGTCGGGGCGGGCGGTCAACGCGATGGAGGCGGCCGACGACGCCTCCGGGGACGATCCGCGATGGATCGCGCACTTCGATGAGGCGTATCTGGCCGATGAGTTGGCGCATTGTCATCGGGACCTCGGGCAGGCCCAGGCGGCCGCGCGGTGCGCGGAGGAGTCCCTCGCCGGGCACCCGGAGTCGCGCGCCCGGCGCCGCGCGATCGGGTTCGTCCTGCTGGCCACCGCGCAGGTGCAGCAGCGTGAGGTGGAACAGGCCTGCCATACGGGGACGAAGGCGGTCGAACTCCTCGGCACGCTCCGTTCCAACCGTGGCGCCGAGTACCTGGAGGACTTCCAGCAGCGGCTGGAGCCGTACCAGGACGAGCCGGTGGTACGGGAGTTCGGGGCGCGGCTGGATCTGCAGGCGGCGGCGTGAGAGGGCTCGAGGGGTCATTAACAGCGTCCTGCGCGGCGATTCTGTTACACGTGCGCGGTGGGGCGAGAGTCACGTCCTGAGCTGCGTGGCATCGGATTGTGGGGACCCGGTAGCGTGAACCGATGATTCCATAAGTCCCCCATTCGTAGGAGTCCCGGTGACGCAGAACGGACAGGGCGAGGAGCCCTCGCCGCGCCCCGCGCGCGAAGGCATCGTGCTGCCGTCCGACGCAGCGCCCCTCTGCTGCCGGGCACCCCACCGGACCACACGACGCCGGCGGGCGGCCAGTCCTGGGACCAGCCCTGGGGCCCCGGCCGGCCACCGCAGGCTCCGCCGGGCCAGGACCAGGGTTGGCAGGACCCGGCACAGGACGGGAGCGCCTCTGCTCCGTCCTGGGGCACCCCGTCCGACCCCGCGTCCGGCTGGAGCGGCGACCAGGGCTCGGAGTACGGAGCGCAGGGCTCCGCCACGGCGCCGCAGTACGGCCAGTACGGCACACAGAGCGCCGACGCCCCGCCCCAGTGGGGCGGGGCGTCGGCACCGAGCGGAGAGGGCCACCAGCCCCCTCCGGCCAACGCACCGGCTCCACAACCGCACCAGTCACCTGAAACGGGAGGGCTCCCCCCGGAGGGCCCGACCACGCCGCCACAGGGGGCGGAGGGATACGGTGCGCCGCAGGGGACGAACGGATTCGGACCGCCACAGGGGACGGCCGGATTCGGCACGCCGCAGGCGCCAGGTGGCTCCGCAGGGCCGCAGGCGCAGGGCGGATACGGCGCTCCGCAGGCGCCCACCGGTGCCTCCGGCTCGCAGACGCCGGATGCGTGGACTCCCCATGGCCAGTCGGCGCCACTGCCCCCGGCCGAGCACACGGCTCCGCAGACACCAGGCGGCTACGCCGCTTCACCGGACTTCGCGGGCCAACCGACCCCGCAGGGGTCCGGCAGACACGGTGCCCCGCAGGCGTCTGCCGAGCCGGACGCCTCGCAGGCGCCGGGCAATCCTGGTGGGCCGCAGGCGCAGGGAGGCGCCGCTGGTTCGCCGACGTTCGCCGGTCACTCGGCGCCGCAGGGGTCCGGCAGGCATGGTGCCCCGCAGGGGCCCACCGGTCCTGCTGCCCCACAGGCCCAAGGCGGTTACGCCGCCCCACAGAGGGTCGGCGACCCCGCAGCCTCCCGGACACCAGCCGCGTACGACGGCCCCTCCCAGCCCTCAGCCGGTCACGCGGCGCCCCTTCCAGCGCAGTCGCAGCCCTCCGGGCCGGGCAGGCACTCCGCGCCCCTGCCTCCCGCAGCCGGTGGAGACGAAGGCGCCACCCAGTACCTGCCGCCCGTCCCGACCGGAGCGTCCGGGGCGCCCGGCGACGAGGGCGCCACCCAGTACATCCCTCCCGTGAGTCCGGGTGCTCTGCCGCCGGAGGCCCCGGCGCCCTCCGACGCCGAGGCGACGCGGTTCCTCGGCCGGGTCCGGCAGGGCGGGCCGGGGCCGATGCCCGCCGCGGGAGCCACGGCCGCAGGGGCGGGCGCCGGGCCCTTGCCCCCCGCCGCCGACCCCAATGCCGAGGCCACGCAGTACATCGCGCCGATTCCCGCGCAGCCGCAGCCCACAGGCGCGGCGTACGGGATACGCCCTGGCGCGCCGGACGACCGGCAGCCGCCGGCCGAGTTCGACAACCTCTTCCGGGAGACGTCGGACGGCCCGGACGCCACGCAGCAGCTGCCGCAGTTCGACCTGCAGTCGGCGCCCGGCGGACGCGCCGCCAGGCGCGAGCGCGGGGCGGCGGCAGACAGCGGCCACGGCAACGGCGGCGGCAAGAGCAGCCGCGGTCGCATACCCCTCATCGCCGCCGTAGGCGTCGGCATCGCCGTGCTCGGCATCGGCGCGGGCGCCCTGCTCAGCGGCAGCGGAGGCGACGACAGCGGCGACGAGAACAAGACCGTGGCAGACACCGCCCCCACCGCCGAGGAGTCCCCGTCCGCCTCCGCCTCCGCCGACCCGGCCAAGGCCCAGGCCGTGGCCCTCGACAAGCTTCTGGCGGACAGCAACGACAGCCGTGACGCGGTGATCAGGGCCGTATCCAACGTACGGGCGTGCACCAACCTCGGCCAGGCCGCCACCGACCTGCGTAACGCCGCCGAGCAGCGCAACGGACTGGTCACCCGCCTCGCGAGCCTCCCCGTCGACAAGCTGCCGAACCATGCCCAGCTGACCGCCGCGCTCAACAGCGCCTGGAAGGCCTCCGCCTCGGCGGACACCCACTACGCGACCTGGGCCGACCAGGTCGCAGCCAAGAAGGGCTGCCCCAAGGGCCAGGCCCGCACCACCCCCCAGACCCGGGCGGGCAACCGCGAAAGCGGCACCGCAACCACCCAGAAGGCGAAGGCCGCTCCGCTGTGGAACGCCATAGCCCAGACCTACGGCCTGACAGAACGCCAGCCGACCCAACTCTGACGGGGGCGCCTACCGGGTGGGTGGGTTCGGTTCATGGGCGACTGCGGGCCGTCTGTGGCTGGTCGCGCAGTTCCCCGCGCCCCTAAAAGCAAAAGCCTGCGGCTTCCCGGCCCCTGGACAAGCCCGCACCCCCAACGACCCGCGACTTCCCTCCGGCGGGAGGGGGCGTGGGCCGGTGCGTCGTATGCCCGTCGCGTAGCTTCGGTCTCGGAGAACCCGCACCCTGTACCGGGCCAGGGTCGTATGCCCGCCCTGCGACGGGCTGACGCACCGGCCCACGACCCCGCACCCCTACCCACCCCAGGGGCGCGGGGAACTGCGCGACCAGCCACAACGAACCCGCACCAAAAAACGAACCCCCTGCTCAACCAGCGGAGCTAACCGGCGTTCTCCAGGATCCGAGACACGTTCGTAAACCCCTTCCGAGCCGCGACCAGTTGCCCATCGCGCACCACCTGGAAGGTCACATTCGAGTTGATCACCCGCGGGAACCCGCTCGCCGCGATCAGATCCTGGAAGGCCCAGCTCAGCGTGGGCGTCAGCCCGCCCGTATCGATCTTCAGTCCGTCATCGAGCGCCCGCCGCACCGTGCGTGCGGACACCTCACCGTCGCCCAGCGACTCGATGGTCTTCTCCAGGACGGTGTACGCGATCCACGTGGTCTGCACGCCCGCGTCCGAGGCATCGATCCGGTTGTCGCCGAAGGCCTCCTTCTGGATCACATCGCGCATCGCGTCCCAGCGCGCGTCGCTCGACGCGGGGTACCAGCCGGTGACGTACGCCCCCTCGTACGTACGGCCCGTTTCGTTGATCACCGACTGGTCGACGCTGCCGAGCACGGTCGCGGTCCGCACCGCCGGGTAGTCCTCGGCGATGCGCCGGAAGGAGTCCATGAAGGTGTTCGTGCGGTCGCCGAGCGCGGGCACCACGCATCCCTTCTTCGTGGGGTCGGACGTGGCCCGCTCGATGGCGTCCTCGGCATGCCGCGAGTACTCCGTGGCGTCCTCGATGGCCCGCAGGTCGCCGGCCTCCGCGTGCTTTCCGGCGGTGAGGCCGGCGTCGAGCAGCACCGGCAGGTCGTCGCCGGCGATCGTGTCCGGGCGTACGAGAGTGACGGGGCCGCAGTTCTTGGCGAGCTCCCGGCCGAGGCCGGCCAGCAGCGCGGGCTGGCCGCCGTTGACGGGGTAGGAGTTCGGGCTGGTGAACTCGTCGTAGGTGAGGCCGTATCCGCCGATGTACGGGATGCCGGCCGCCTCCAGCGGGGAGAGGAGGGAACGGCCGTACTGGCTGTACGAGCCCACGACCGCGACGACGTTCTCGTCGACAGCGCGCCGGGCGCACGCGGCGGCGCCCACCGAGTCGTTGCGCTCGTTGCAGGTGATCACGTTCAGCTCACGGCCGTTGATGCCGCCGCCCTTGTTGACCCAGCGTGCGTAGGTCTTCGCCATGGCGGGCATACCGGGCTTGTTCGTCGTCCTGGTCTTCTCCGGGGCCATGGTCATGACGGTCACGGGGCCGTCTCCGGAGCCCCCCGTGACCCCGGAGACCACCCCGCAACCAGCGGCGAGGGACGCACACGCCACCAGGGCGCCCGTGGACAGCATGGTGGCCCTGATGCGTCGGGGGCGGGGATGGTGGGGGGTGCTATGCCTGCCGGTCATGAGCATGCACGATTCCGCCACATTCCAAATGCCCGTGTGATCCTTGCTCAACAATCGGTGACGCCAAGGTGAATAGCAGGGGTCCACGCGGACGGATTCGGGTGGGAACGTACGATCGGTGACTGTGCAAGGTTCGGAGAACTCTTCCCGTCATGGCCGCCGCTCATCCACCATGGGCGGCATGCCACTCAACGACATGCCGTGGTGGCGCTGGCGCAGCAATGTGCGCTCCGCGCTGCACATGCTCTCCGACCCCGGCTTCCAGCAGAACGTCTGGCTCGCGGGCGTGGACGGATACGGCGACGTCACCGACGCCGTGTACCGCCTCGTCGAGGACACCTGGCTGGACAACTGGTCCGCCGAGAAATACGTCGGCACGATCTTCCGGGACTCGCAGGAGGCGGCGCTCGTCGACAGCGCCGTACTGCGCGTGCTGCGGATCATGCACCAGGTGGGGCCGGACGCGCCCGTCTCCGCCTACCTCGAGCACCAGGCGTGGCCGGAGGCCGTGCGGGCCGCCCGGGACGCGCATGTGCGGATGGCGACGAGCGACGGGGAGGACCCGGACGCACAACCGCGCACGCTCGAGGTGCTCCGGATCATGACGCGGTCAGCCTGACCGTACGTCCGGCCGTACGAGCGGTCGTACGTCCGTGGAGTGGAACGTGCGCTCTTCGCGTCGTACCGGTATGGGACCCTGGCCTGCATGACCGAGCAGTCCGTCCGCGGGGCCGAGCCCGCCGCCGACCAGTACGTCCTGACCCTCTCCTGCCCGGACAGGAAGGGGATCGTGCACGCCGTGTCGAGCTACCTCTTCATGACCGGGTGCAACATCGAGGACAGCCAGCAGTTCGGTGACCACGACACGGGGCTGTTCTTCATGCGGGTCCACTTCTCCGCGGAACCGCCGGTCACCCTGGACAAGCTGCGTGCCAGCTTTGCCGCCATCGGTGACTCCTTCCAGATGGACTGGCAGATCAACCGCGCCGAGGACAAGATGCGCATCGTCCTCATGGTCAGCAAGTTCGGCCACTGCCTGAACGACCTGCTCTTCCGCGCCCGGACCGGTGCGCTGCCCGTGGAGATCGCCGCAGTGGTGTCCAACCACACAGACTTCGCCGAACTCGTCGCCTCGTACGACATCCCCTTCCACCACCTCCCGGTCACCAGGGACAACAAGCCGCAGGCCGAGGCGCAGCTCCTGGAGCTCGTGCGCGAGGAGAGGGTGGAGCTGGTCGTCCTCGCCCGCTATATGCAGGTCCTCTCCGACGACCTGTGCAAGCAGCTGAGCGGCCGGATCATCAACATCCACCACTCCTTCCTGCCGAGCTTCAAGGGCGCGAAGCCGTACCACCAGGCGCACACGCGCGGGGTGAAGCTCATCGGCGCCACCGCGCACTATGTGACGGCCGACCTCGACGAGGGGCCGATCATCGAGCAGGAGGTCGAGCGCGTGGGCCACGAGCTCACACCGGACCAACTCGTCGCCGTGGGGCGCGATGTGGAGTGCCAGGCGCTGGCGCGGGCGGTCAAGTGGCATGCGGAGCGCCGGATTCTGCTGAACGGGCGGCGGACGGTCGTCTTCGCCTGAGGCCTGTCGTCTTTGCCTGAAGCCTGGCGCGTGGGCGTACGCGCCCCTGCATCACGTCCCCTGCATCACATCCGGCTCATCGAAGCCGCCGCGAACAGTACGTCCCTGATCGCCTCCCGGTCCCCCTTCTGCCCGGCTGCCGCCTCCTCAGGCGAGACATGGCCGGCCGCCAGGCGGCAGAACTCGACCCCGTCGAGCGCCACATGGGCCACTTCGTGGTCGGCGGAGGGCAGCGCGCCGGGGGAGTCGAGCGGGATGAGCCACTCGCCGCCGCCGGAACCCTCGATCTCCAGGCGCAGGCTGCGGCCCGGCGCACCGGCCGGAACGAGATGCCGCGCGCGGCCGGGCCCGGCGAGCCCCGCCTGCCGGCGGGCGGCCAGCGCCCCCGGCAGCATGCGTGCTCCGAGGTCGATCACCCGGTGCAACTGCCGCGGGGCGGGCGGCTCGTACGGATAGTCCACGGCCTCCGCGATGTCCCACGCGTGCACCCAGCACTCGAAGGCCCGGTCCAGCATCGCGTCCCGCAGCGGCAGCTCGAAGTCGCCGTACGGCACGGACAGTTGCCCGGAACCTCCGGCCGCGAACGACACCGTACGCACGAGGTCGTGACTCTGCTCGCGCCACGGTCCGCGTACGGAGCGGGTGTGCGGGAAGTGTGCCGCGTGCCAGAAGGCCTCGGTGCGGCCCGCCGGGGTCTGGGCGCGCGCGGCGATGTCGCCGAGCGGGTCGTCCAGGCCGAGAGCGACCGCTACGAGACCGTCGACGGCCAGCAGGTGGGCGATGACCTTCGCGACGGTCGTACGCCGGTTCGTGGGCTTGTCGCCCTCGAACCAGTGCAGCCGTACGGGCGCGTGCCACTCGGCGTCGCCGAAGTCCTGGAGCAGCGCGTCGAGCCGGGCGGTCTCCGCGTCGTACGGGGCCGCCCATTCGGGCACCGGTATACGGGGCGGGCGCCGGGCGAGGCAGCCCTCGAGCACCCGCGTGCGCAGCGTCGGGTCCAGATCGAGGCTCTCCGGCTTGTGCAGCAGCCCGACGGCCTCGCGCAGCCGCAGCGCCTCGTCCGCGCAGGCACCGCAGATCCCGAGGTGCTCCTCCACGGCCGCCGTCTCCTCCGGCGAGCAGGCGGCCAGCGCCCAGGCGCCGAGCAGCGACTTCAGCACCCGGTGTTCGAGCAGGAGCGGCGCCGGCGGCGGATCGGGCAGCGGCAGTCCGGTGTCCTCCACGGAGGAACGCGGCATGGGGATGCGCGGCGGCCCGTCGGGCGCCTGACCGTTCCTGGGTCCCTTGGCGTTGCCCGGCCCTTGCGGTCCGTTCCCGAAGTCCCCGCCGTCCCCTCCGTCCTGGCTGTCCCCGCCGTCCCGGCCGGGTGGGCCGTTGCCCTGGGCACCCACAGGGCCGCGGTACTCCTCCTCCGATTCCGCTTGCTCCCCGAGCGCGTCGTGGGCGTCGTCCTTCTCGTCTCCGTCGTGCTCCCCGAAGTGGTCCGCGTCGTTCACCGTCCACCCCCGTGTTCGGGCGGGGTCCCGGACGGTCCGCTGTCGTGGGCGGTGGCCAGCAACTGGAGACCGAGACGCAGCCGGCGGCGGGCCTCGTCCTCGGTGACGTCCAGGTCGGCGGCGGCCTGGCGGTAGTCGCGGCGCTGGACGTACGCCAGGTCCAGGGCCGCGCGCAGCGGGGCGGGCATGGCCGTGACGATGTAGTCGGCGCGGGCGGCCACCGAGGCGCGGCGCACCTTGCGCTCCAGCTCCTCCGTGCTGCCACCGCCGCCCCGGGCGAGCGCGGCGGTCTCGGTCTGGCGCAGGCGCTGCACGGCGAGGCGGTGGGTCAGCGTGGCGATCCAGGAGCGGAGGGGGCCCTGCCTGGGGTCGTACGCCTCCGGGTCCTCCCAGACGTGGGCGAAGACCTCGCGGGTGATGCTGTCGGCAGCCTGTTCGTCATTGAGCACGCGATGGGCAAGTGCGTGCACAAGTGAAGAGAAGCGGTCGTAAAGCTCACCGAGCGCGGCAGCCTCCCCCCGTGCGAGCCGCTGCTGCATCTTGCGGTCCCAGCGGGGTGGCGCGTCCCTGTCGGCCATGCGGCCCCCTCACCCCCGGTTGTGCCCGGCACATGTCCCTTGTTCACCGGATTCTTGTCCCCGGCATACTCTCGAATGTAGTCGGCAGCCCTGACGGCGCACGCCCCTTTGCCGCAATGCGCGCCCCTGAAAGGGCCGCGGATGGTAGTGACCTCCTCACGCTGTGCATGCGTCTACCCTTTCTCGTTCTGATCAGACAGGATCGAAGTAGACCGAGTACGACCGAAACGGGGCCCCTGAGACGCAATTCGTTTCGGGATCCGGGAGTTTCGCGGAGCGAGGGCGGGGCAGCCGCGCACCCAGGGAAATGCAGGAACCGCTTCCGCTTCCCTTCCCAGGTCTTCGCGGACTTTGCGGACATTATCGGGACCTTTTGGGGCCCGGTCCGGGCTCAATGGGAGATCAGCATCGTCGAGGGAGAGGCAGGCGCGTGACGCTCAGGGTGACCGACGGCGAGCAGGGTGGCTGGGCCGTGCTCCAGGTATCGGGCGAGATGGATCTGGTGACGTCACCGGTACTGCGACAACGGGTGCACGACGCCGTGGCCGACGGCCGGCACAGCCTCGTACTCGACCTCTCCGATGTGCTGTTCTGCGACTCCAGCGGCGTCGGCGTACTCATAGCCACCCGTCGGCTGATCAGCTCCTGCCAGGGCCGCCTCCGCCTCATCCTCCCCGCCCAGGGAGCCGTGGACGGCTCGCACGTCAACCGCGTCCTCGGCGCCCTCGGCGTCCGCCGCCTCTTCGATGTCTACCCGGACGTCGGCGCGGCCGTGGACGACGAGTCGAGCCCGCTGTCGGCGTGAACCCCTTCTGACCGATCTCCTTCCGACCGGTCCCCTTCGGACCCGTCCCTCCGGGCGGTTCCTGTCGGAGTGATCTCTGTCACGCGCCGACGTTGATCACCCTTGAGACATCGCGACGCCGTTGTCGCGGAATTACCCCGGTCTTGGCACAAGCGTCGTTTTTCGCTCCTCGGGAGCCCCCGGCGTCGTACGCTCCCTGCCAGACGCACCCCATCTGATGTGTAAGGCGGCCTGAAAAGACATGGTCAGCACCGAGTACGAGCGACGGATCGCCGCCCGGTTCGCCACCTTCGACCAGGACGGCAACGGCTATATAGACCGCGCGGACTTCAACGCGGCGGCCAAGGCGCTGCTCGCCGAGTTCGATACGACGGCCCGGTCCGAGAGAGGACAGGCCCTCTACATCGGCGCGGAGGCCTTCTGGCAGGGCATGGCCGGGATCGCGGACCGGGACGGCGACCAGCGGATCACCCGCGAGGAGTTCGTGAACGGCGCCGTCAAGCGGCTGCGCGACAACCCGGACCGGTTCGCCGAGATCGCCCGCCCGTTCCTGGACGCGGTACTCGCCGTGGCCGACAGCGACCAGGACGGCGCGGTGACGGTCGACGAGACCGCGCGCGTCCTCAAGGTCCTCGGCGTACCCGAGGACATCGCCGCCACCGCGGCCGGCGCACTCGACACGGACACCGACGGCCGCGTCACCGAGCCGGAGATCGTGACCGCCTTCGCCCGCTACTTCACGGTGCCTGAGTAGTTTTCGTCGCCTCCGTGGAGGCCGTACGCCCTGATGCAGTCCCTGGAGAAGACGCGTCCCCTGCAGAGCCCGAAAAACGCTCCCTCAGCTTGTACTTGAGGACCTTCCGCAGCGTCTCGTTGCGCGGAAGGGCGTCCACCACCTCCAGCTGCTCCGGCAGCTTGTGCACGGACAGCCCTTCCGCGCGGAGATACGAAGTAACCGTCTCCAGTGTCAACGCCGAAGCCTCCGATGGCTGTTCGACCGCCTCGATCACGGCACAGACCCGCTCCCCGCGCTCGGCGTCCGGCAGCCCGATCACCGCGGCGTCGCCGACGTCCGGATGCCGGTGCAGCAGATCCTCGATCTCCTTGGCCGAGATGTTCTCGCCCTTGCGGATGATGACGTCCTTCAGGCGCCCGGTGAGGACCAGATGGCCGCTCTCCGTGAGATGCCCGAGGTCCCCGGTGATCAGAAAACCGTCCTCGTCGAAGGCCTCGGCGGTCTGCGCCGCGTCCAGATAGCCCTTGCAGACGGCCTCCCCGCGCAGCCGCACCTCGCCGTCCACGATCCGTATCTCCATGCCTTCGGGAGGCCGGCCCTCGGTCGTCGCGAGGTCCTCGGGGGTGTCGTCCGGCGACCCCATCGTGATCATCGGCACCTCGGTCATGCCGTACCCGTGCGTGAGCTGGACCCCCATCTCGCGTACGACGGCGTGGTGCACCTCGGGCGGCTTCGGCGCCCCGCCGCCCGCGAGCAGCCGCAGCGTCGGGATGACCGGAGTGCCGGGCTGCTTGCGCTGCTCGGCGAGGAACATCGAGTAGAACGCCGTCGACCCGCCCGCCACCGTCACCCCGTGCTTGCGGTACCCCTCCAGAGACTCCGGCAGCGCGAACTTCTCGAAGAGCACCGCAGGAAACCCGTACAGCAGCAGCATCACCAGATAGTCCGGGCCGCCGATGTGCGCGAAGGGGAACGCGATCGAGCCGACATCGTCCGCCGACAGACGCAGCGCGTGCGCGAGACACGACCCGCCCGCGATCAGCGAACGGTCCGTGTGCAGCACGCCCTTGGGGTCGGAGGTCGTGCCCGAGGTCCAGTAGATCCAGCGCACGTCGGTGCCCGCGGAGGGCGGCGGGGGCAATACGTCCGGATCGCCGTCGGGCAAGGAGTCGTACGCCTCGAAGACGCCCCGCGCCCCGATGCGGTGCGCCATCGCCGTGTGGTCGAAGCCGCGCCACTGGCCCGGCACGGCGAAGTACGCGGCTTCGGACTCCCGTAGCGCGAAGGCGACTTCACGGTCCCGGTAGAAGGGGATGATCGGAGTCTGCACGGCCCCGAGCCGCGCCAGGGCCATGGCCAGCAGCACCGTCTCGATCCGCGTGGGCAGCTGCCAGGCGACGACCGAGCCGGGCCGCACACCCATGCCGTACAGGCCCGCAGCGGCCCTCTCCGCCCCCGAACGCAGCTCCTCGAAAGTGAGCGTGCGGTCGTCCTGGAGCAGGACGGGACGGCCGGGCGTGAGCGCGGCACGGCGTTCGACGAGTTCCCAGAAGGTGCGCGAGGCACCGAGGGCATGCGCGGTATCAGCAGTCACGACGGCTCCCCCAAGAGGCCTAAAACTGACGACCAGTCAGATCGTAGCCAGGAGCGTAGGCCGCGCCGCCTTGTCGGTCCAGGGGTGCGAAGCTAGCCTTCTTTCTGACGGTCCATCAGATACGGGCTGTCGCATCCGCCCGCCGGAGGGGACTGGACCCATGACCGAACTGCCTCGGATCATCAGCGTCGACGACCACGTGATCGAGCCCGCGCACCTCTTCGAGACCTGGCTGCCGAAGAAGTACCAGGACCGCGGGCCCAAGCCGCTGACCGCGGGCATCGGGGAACTCGCGTACGTGGGCGGCAAGTACCAGATCACGATGGACCCGGACGGACCGCCGACCGACTGGTGGATCTACGAGGACCTCAAGTTCCCGTACAAGCGCAACATCGCCGCCGTCGGCTTCGACCGCGACGAGATGACGCTGGAGGGCATAACGCGCGCGGAGATGCGGCCGGGCTGCTGGGACCCGGTCGAGCGACTCAAGGACATGGAGGCCAACCACGTCGAGGCCAGCCTGTGCTTCCCGACCTTCCCGCGTTTCTGCGGGCAGACCTTCGCCGAGGCGCACGACAAGGAAGTGGCTCTGGCCTGTGTACGCGCGTACAACGACTTCATGGTCGAGGAGTGGTGCGGCGACAGCGGCGGCCGGCTCATCCCGCTGTGCATCATCCCCCTGTGGGACATCGACCTCGCGGTCGCCGAGATCAAGCGGAACGCGGCGCGCGGCGTCAAGGCGGTGACCTTCTCCGAGATCCCCACCCACCTGGGGCTGCCGTCCATCCACTCCGGCTACTGGGACCCGTTCTTCGCGATCTGCCAGGAGACCGGAACGGTCGTCAACATGCACATCGGCTCCAGCTCCCAGATGCCCGCCGCCTCACCGGACGCGCCCCCCGCCGTGCAGGCCTCGCTCAGCTTCAACAACGCGATGGCCTCGATGATGGACTTCCTGTTCAGCGGCGTCCTGGTGAAGTTCCCGCGGCTCAAACTCGCCTACTCCGAAGGACAGATGGGCTGGATTCCGTACGCCCTGGAGCGCGCCGACGACGTCTGGGAGGAGCACCGCGCCTGGGGCGGGGTGCGCGACCTGATCCCCGAGCCCCCGTCGACGTACTACTACCGGCAGATCTTCTGCTGCTTCTTCCGCGACAAGCACGGCGTCGCCTCGCTGGACGTGGTCGGCCGTGACAACGCGACCTTCGAGACCGACTACCCGCACGTCGACTCGACCTTCCCGCACACCAAGGAGGTCGCCCTCGACCATGTGAAGGGTCTCGACGACGAGACGGTCTACAAGCTGATGCGCGGCAACGCGATCCGCATGCTGGACCTGGACTTCGACAAGTAGCCGGACAGGACGAGCGGACGCGTCATGGACCTCGCGTACACGCCCGAAGAGGAGGAGTTCCGCGCGCGGCTGCGTGAGTGGCTGGGCAAGGTGCTCCCCACGCTGCCCCCGAAGCCGTCCCCCGACGACTGGCCGGCCCGGCGCGCGTACGACCTCGGCTGGCAGCGCATGCTGTACGACGCCGGGTACGCGGGCCTGCACTGGCCCGTCGACGCGGGCGGGCGCGGGGCGACTCCGACGCAGCATCTGATCTTCCTGGAGGAGACGGAAAAGGCGGGTGCCCCCTACGTAGGGGCCAATTTCGTCGGCCTGTTGCACGCCGGGCCGACGATCGCCGCCGAGGGCACCGACGAACAGCGGGCGCGCTGGCTGCCGCCCGTGCTGCGCGGCGAGGAGGTGTGGTGCCAGGGGTTCAGCGAGCCGGACGCAGGGTCGGACCTCGCGGCGTTGCGCACGCGCGCGTGGCGGGACGGCGACGACTACGTGGTGAGTGGGTCCAAGATCTGGACTTCCCATGCGGAAGTCGCCGACTGGTGCGAGCTGCTGGTGCGTACGGATCCCCAGGCGCCGAAACACCGGGGCATCTCCTGGCTCGCGATGCCGATGGACGCCCCGGGGGTCACGGTCCGCCCCTTGCGTACGCTCGCGGGCTCCACCGAGTTCGCGGAGGTCTTCCTCGACGAGGTGCGGGTGCCCGTGGCCAACCGGGTCGGTCCTGAGAACGACGGCTGGCGCGTGACCATGGTGACCCTCTCCTTCGAACGCGGCACGGCCTTCGTCGGCGAGGTGGTGGCCAGTCGGCGCGTCCTGGGCGAACTGGCCCGTGAGGCGCGCAAGAACGGCCGCTGGGACGACCCGGCGCTGCGCCGGCGGCTGGGCAGGCTGAACGCCGAGTTCCGCGCCCTGTGGCGGCTCACGCAGTGGAACGTCAGCGAGTCCGAACGGACCGGCGGGGTCCCGGGCGTCGGGGGTTCGGTTTTCAAACTGAGGTACTCGCACGCGCGGCAGGAACTGTACGACGCCGCCGCCGAGGTCATCGGCCCGGAATCGCTGGACCTGTCCCGCGAGTGGACCCTGGACCGACTGTCGTCCCTCTCGTACACCATCGCGGCCGGCACCTCACAGATCCAGCGGAACATCGTGGCCGAGCGGATCCTGGACCTCCCGAAGGGGCGGTGACCTCCCGACATGGACTTCCAACTCACCGATGACCAGCGGGCGTTGCGGACAGGCGTACGCGAACTGCTCGCCGGCCGCTTCGGACGCGAACAGCTCCGGGCCGCGGTGGACACCCCGGGCCTCGACCGCGCACTGTGGCGCGAGCTGGGCGAGGCGGGCTTCTTCGCGCTGCGGCTCCCCGAGGCGGACGGCGGTGTCGGACTCGGGCTCCCGGAGGCGGTCCTGGCCTTCGAGGAGGCTGGCCGCGCCCTGCTGCCCGGCCCGCTGGTGGCCACGCACCTGGCAGCCGGCGAGGTCCCCGGAGCGGCCACCGGCGAGCGGGTCGTCGCGGCCGTGGACGGCACCCTCGTGGAGTGGCTGGACGAGGCGGACGTCGTACGCGGGGACGTGACGGGAGCCGTCGCGATGCGCTCGGCAGACCCGCTGACACCCCTTCACCGGGTGCCGCGGGCCGCTCCGGCCGACCCCGTGGCCATCCTGCTCACGGCCGCCGAGCAGCTCGGCTCGGCGGCCCGTACCTGCGAGCTGGCCGTGCAACACGCCCGGACGCGTGAGCAGTTCGGGCAGCCGATCGGGGCCTTCCAGGCGGTCAAGCACCTGTGCGCGGAGATGCTGGTACGCGTGGAGGTGGCACGCGGCGCGGTGTACGCGGCCGCCGTCACGGCCGATCCGCTCGACATCGCCGCGGCCGGACTGCTCGCCGACGAGGCGGCCGGACAGGGTGCTCGCGACTGCCTTCAGGTGCACGGCGGCATGGGCTTCACATGGGAGTCCGACGTGCACCTTCATCTGAAACGTGCCTGGGTGCGGGCCCGGCGGGGCCACAGTGCGGCGGACGCCGAGGAGGCACTCGCGGAGGATCTGCTGTCCCCGGCGGCGCGATAGGCGAGCCACTTGAACGGCCTCCGCGTGACCCCTTTGTCGCCGATCGTGGCACCCCGAAACGGACTGATGCCGCGGAATGTGGCATACCGGAATTACCGTGCGTCGATATCGGGTTGTGTCCGAGGTGTGATCCGTCACGGCCTGGAGTCGGCGGCGTGCTCCGGTACCTTGTGTGGGATGCGAGTGGTTCTGAGGCCGAGCCATCCCGGTGTTGCCCCTGAGGCGGCTCCGGGCCCGGCGGTGCGCCGCCCTCGCAGGGCGGGATCAAGCCCCGGTCCAGCCCGTTCGGCTCCCCACGGCGAGCGTCGCACAGTATGCCGCACGCATACTCCTTCGCGCTGGAATATGCCCGAAGCGCTTGTTGGGGTGACTGTACGTCAACCATGCTGTCACGCAAGGGAATCACGGTCCGTGACCCCTGTTTTGCCCATGATCGTGGCCCTTGGCCGCGAGGCGATGTGTCCGCCGGTTCGGATGGTGTGAACGGTGCAGGTGCTTCAAGCGCAGCTGGAGATCGGGCCCGACCCCGCAGAGGTGGGGCGCGCCCGCAGATGGGTCCGTTCGCGGATCGCCGGATCCGGTATAGGAGCCGATGAGCCGCTGGCCGAGACGCTGATCCTGCTCGTCTCCGAACTGGTCACCAACGCCGTGGTGCACACCGGCTGTCCGGCCGTACTGCGTCTGTCACTGCCGGATGCGGCGGGTGACGAGGTGACGGAGAGGGGTGCTTCGGGAGAGGCCTGCAGAGAGGTCCCCGCCACGGTCCGCCTGGAGGTGGCCGACACCAGCGACCGCCCGCCGCGCCCCCGGTGCGCGGACGGCGACGAGACCAACGGCCGCGGCCTGGCGCTCGTCGACGGCCTCGCCGACCGCTGGGGCTGGAGCCCCGAGGGTGCCGGCAAGCGCATCTGGTGCGAGGTGGACCGCTGTTCGGACCGGAGCGCGGACGCGGAGACGTGCGACGCGGCTCCGGCGGCGTGCGAGGGAGGCGCGGCAGCGTACAGGGGTGGCGCGACGACGTACGAGGACTTGGCGTACGAGGCGGTCTGATCGGACGGTGCGGTACCGCGCCCCTTAGGAGGCCGCAGGCCTCCTAAGGGGCGCGGGGAACTGCGCGACCAGCCACGACGAACCCGCAGCTTCGAAACGCGCTACCCGGCGGAGCGCCAGTGCGCCGGGTAATGCTTCCGTGCGTGCGCTCACAAATCGGTCGTAAGTGATGAATCCCCGAACAGGTGTTGACGTGACGTGTCCGTTTGATCACGCTTGTGGGCAGCGATTCGCCGTGAGGGGACGACGAGGGTTTCGGTGACGGGAGCCCTCGTCGAGTGCGGGTCGTGATTCGGCGTCGGCTCCTACAGGGCCACGGGGTGTCCTCGCTCGGGCGGGGGTCGTCCGAGGGGCAGGGCGGGTACGTCGGAGCCGGATGGCGGCGCGCAGTGCCGTGCTCGGGGCAGCGGAGCGCGCCGCCAGCCGATCAGTGCGACATCAATGGGGGCTCAGAGGATGGCGACCGGTGCCACGGGGGTTCCCGTGCCGCCGACGAACGGTTCGGGCATCGCCGACAGCAGGAACGTATAGCGGGATTCTTGTCCACAGGCTGTGGACAACTCTTCGAGATTCCAGTTCTGGCCCTGAAGCATGCCCATCTCGACGAGATCGAGGGCATGGACCGGCAGCCACAATCCTTCTATTTCCGGCGGAAACATCTCAAAGGTGAGGGTGTCGTTCGCGACCGCCGCGACATCGCGCGCATGAAACCACTCCGGAGTACGGACGGACAGTCCGGGCGAGGGGTACGCGTACGCGTGCTTGTCGCCCGCCAGATAGAGCTGGATCTGTCCGGTGCGTACGAGGACGATGTCGCCGGAGCGGACACGAATGCCCGCGAACTCCTCGGCCGCCTCCAGGTCCTCCGGTGTCACCGCGTGATCGCCCGCCAGGCGATCCGTCCCGCGCGCGCGGGCCACGTCCAGCAAAACGCCGCGCGAGACGATGTGCCGGGGCTTGTCGATACCACTGAACTCCGCGCCGGCGTGGGCCGTGACGGTGTCGGCCGGACGGCCGTTGTAGATCTTCCCCGAGTGCGAGACATGGGTGAGCGCGTCCCAGTGGGTCGCCGCCTGGAGCCCCATCGTCACGGCGTCGTCGCTGCACGCCACCGTTCCCGGACCGAAGATCTCCTGGTTGATCTGCACCATGGCATGCAGGGGATTGACGCGCCCCGGAATCATCCCGGTCTGCACGCCGTCCTGCTGGAGAGGGAGAGCGAGCGGGACGCGACGGCCGGTGCGGACGGTCGCGGCGGCCTCGCGTACGACCTCGTCGGTGATCAGGTTCAGCGTGCCGATCTCGTCCTCGGCTCCCCAGCGGCCCCAGTTGTTCACGCGCTTGGCGATCTCATGGAACTCGGCCGGCAGTGACATGGGTCCTCCCCGGGGCTTGTCTCCAGGTATCTGACGGGTCGTAGAATCAACTGAATCTAACGGTCCGTCAGAAACTCTGGGACGGGAAGGGGCCGGTGTGGGGAACTTCTTGGCAGACAAGGTCGTCGCCGTGACCGGAGCGGGGCGGGGCATCGGACGCGCCGTCGCGCTCGCGGCAGCCGCCGAGGGAGCGCGGGTCGTCGTCAACGACTACGGAGTCTCCGTTGACGGTGGTTCACCGACCAGCGACGTCGCCGATGCCGTGGTGAAGGAGATCCTGGCGGCCGGAGGTGACGCGGTCGCCGTCGCCGACGACATCTCGACGATGGCGGGCGGACAGCGCGTCGTCGACACCGCGCTGTCGTCGTACGGGCGGCTCGACGGCGTCGTCTGCGTGGCCGGGATCCTGCGCGAACGGATGCTGTTCAACATGTCCGAGGAGGAGTGGGACCCGGTCCTCGCCACCCACCTGAAGGGCACGTTCACGGTCTTCCGGGCGGCCTCGGCGGTGATGCGGAAGCAAGGCTCGGGCACGCTGATCGGCTTCACCAGCGGCAACCACCAGGGGTCCGTCTCCCAGGCCAACTACAGCGCCGCGAAGGGCGGGATCATCTCGCTGGTACGGAGCGCCGCGCTCGGCCTGCACAAGTACGGGGTGACCGCCAACGCCGTGGCACCCGTCGCCCGTACGCGGATGTCGGCGAACGTACCCATGGAGCTCAAGGAGATCGGCGAACCCGAGGACGTGGCCGCGCTGGTCGTCTACCTGCTGTCGGCCCGTGCCCGCGACGAGGGGATCACCGGGCAGGTCTACACGATCGCCGGGCCCAAGATCGCGGTGTGGGCGCAGCCGAGGGAGCTGCGGGCAGCGTACGCGGAGGGCGCGGGCTGGACTCCGGAGCGGATCGCGGACTTTCTGCCGGGGACGGTGGGGGCGGATCCGATGCCGATGCTGGAGCAGTTGGAGGCGATGGCCAAGGCGGCTTCGGAGAAAGCGCGGCCGAACGAATAAGAGCGCACAAGGGGTTGGGGACCTATGGAGTTCGGATTCAGCGCCGAGGACGAGGTCTTCCGGAGTGACGTACGAGCCTGGCTTCGTACGCACCTTGTCGGCGACCCGCCCCGGCGTGAGTGGGAGCGGGAGCTCGGGCGGGGCGGATGGATCGGGCTCGGCTGGGGCGTCGGCGGATACGGGAACCGCACCGCGAGTCTCATCCAACAGGTCGTCTGGGCCGAGGAGTACGCCCGGTCCCGCGCGCCCGCCCGATCGGGGCACGTCGGGGAGAACCTGCTGGCCCCGACGCTCCTCGCGCATGGTTCTCAGGAGCAGAAGGACCGTTTCCTGCCGCCGGTCGCCCGGGGTGAGGAGCTGTGGTGCCAGGGGTACAGCGAGCCGGGGGCGGGGTCGGATCTCGCCGGGGTGCGCACCGCGGCCGTACGCGACGGGGTTTCCTACCGGGTGACCGGCCAGAAGATCTGGACCTCCCTCGCCCACGAGGCGGACTGGTGCTTCGTGCTGGCCCGTACCGAGCCGGGGTCGCGGCGGCACCACGGGCTGAGCTTTCTGCTGGTTCCGATGGATCAGCCGGGGCGGATCGAGGTGCGGCCGATCCGGCAGATGACGGGGACCAGTGAGTTCAACGAGGTCTTCTTCGACGGGGCGCACGCGCGCGTGGAGCACGTTGTCGGGGGAGAGGGGCAGGGGTGGCGGGTCGCGATGGGGCTGCTCGGTTTTGAACGGGGGGTCTCGACGCTGGCCCAGCAGGTGGGCTTCGCGCAGGAGTTGGGGCAGGTCCTGGAGACGGCCGTCTCTACGGGGGCGGCGGACGATCCCGTCGTACGCGATCGTCTGGTGCGGCAGTGGGCCGAGCTGCGGACGATGCGGTGGAACGCGTTGCGGACTCTGGGCAGTTGGGGACCAGGGGCTTCTGCGGACGCCGGGGCTCCCAGTGTCGCCAAGTTGCTGTGGGGTCGCTGGCATCAGCGGCTCGGGGAGCTGGCGATGCAGGTACGGGGCCCGGAGGCGACGGTCGGGCCGGCGGACTGGACGCCTTCAGAGCCGTACGAACTGGATGCCCTGCAACACCTGTTCCTGTTCAGCCGGGCCGACACCATCTACGGCGGCTCGGACGAGATCCAGCGCACCATCATCGCCGAGCGGGTGCTCGGCCTGCCGAGGGAACCGAAGGGCTGAGGTGGCCACATGCGGGGCGTGATCTTCGACGGAAAGCAGGCCCAGGTCGTCGACGACCTGGAGATACGGGACGTGGGGCCGGGCGAGGTGCAGGTGGCGATCTCGGCGGCGGGGCTGTGCCACAGCGATCTCTCGGTGGTGGACGGGACCATTCCGTTCCCCGTTCCCGTGGTGCTCGGGCATGAGGGCGCGGGGGTGGTCGAGGCGGTGGGCGCGGGTGTCACGCATGTCAGGACCGGAGACCATGTGTCGCTCTCCACGCTCGCGAACTGCGGTGCCTGCGCGGAGTGCGACCGGGGGCGGCCGACGATGTGCCGCAAGGCGATCGGGCGGCCGGGGCAGCCGTTCACGCGGGACGGCCGGCCGGTGTACCAGTTCGCGTCCAACTCGGCCTTCGCGGAACGCACCTTGGTGAAGGCCGTCCAAGCGGTCCGCATACCCGAGGACATCCCGCTGCCCTCCGCCGCGCTGATCGGCTGCGGGGTGCTCACGGGCGTGGGCGCGGTGCTGAACCGCGCGCGCGTGGACCACGGGGACAGCGTGGTCGTGATCGGTACGGGCGGGATCGGACTCAACGTCATCCAGGGGGCCCGTATCGCGGGCGCGTCCACGATCGTCGCCGTGGATGCGAACCCGGCGAAGGAGGCGGCGGCGAGGCAGTTCGGCGCGACGCACTTCCTGACGTCGACGGAGGGCACCCGGGACATCCTCCCGACGGGCGCGGACCACGCCTTCGAGTGCGTGGGTCGAGTCGAACTCATCCGTCAGGCCATCGACCTGCTCGACCGCCACGGCCAGGCGATCCTGCTGGGTGTCCCGCCGGCGACCGCGGAGGCGTCCTTCCGCGTCTCGTCGATGTACCTGGACAAGTCGATCCTGGGCTGCCGCTACGGCTCCTCGCGCCCGCAACGCGACATCGCCCTGTACGCCCAGCTGTACCGCGAAGGCCGCCTGCTGCTGGACGAGTTGGTGACGGCGACCTATCCGGTCGAGGACTTCGAGAAGGCGAAGGCGGACGCGGAGGCGGGGCGGGTGGCGCGGGGGGTGCTGACGTTCTGAGGGCCGGGCTGCGTGGTCGTGGCGCGGTCATTGGGGGGTGTCGGGGCGTTTCCAGAGGGTGACGTGGCCTTTGTAGGTGGGCAGTTCACCGGGGATGACGTCGGTGATGAGGACTTCGGCGGTGTTGTTGGCGGAGGTGATGGAGCACAGCAGGAGACCGGGTTTGAGGACGCGGCCGTTGCGGAGCTCGGGGGCGGGCAGCGGGTGGGGAATCATCGCGGTCTCCTCGGCGAGGTCGCAGACGGTGGTGCGTTCGCCGCAGTCGGATGCGCCCCTGCGGCTGCCCGGTGACCCCCTCGCCCGTCCACACGGCGAAGTCGAGGTCGATGGCGGCCACGTCCTCCCAGGCCGGCAGAGACTCCGCCGGCGCCTGCGCGGTCTCGCCAATTGCCCTGTTGCCCGACGAGGCGTCAGTTCTCCGTGTGTTCGCTTCCTTCTGCGCGGGCTGCGCGGGCGCGCTGCGCGCGGAGCTCCACGGCGTCGAGGAACAGGCCGATCGCGGTCTCGAACTGGTCCTCTTCGTCGATTTCCGCGAGATAGGGGGCGACCTGTGCCAGGTTCGGGTACCGCTGTGGCGAGGCTGTCAGGTACTCGCGGCGCCAGGCCAGCCGGTCGCCGTCCTGAGCGCCCTTGTCCAGCACGTTGAAGGAAGCCTCGAAGGCGCCGACGGCGAGTGCCGTATCGGCCAGGACCCGGTAGTACGAGGCCGCTTCTCTTCCCTGGAGGCCGGCCTCGAGCAGGGCGCCGATGACCACGTCGGCGCCCTGGAACTCCGGCTCGCGCCGTGAGGTGCGGGCCGCGACCAGGACGGCCACACCCGGGTGCCGCAGGCATGCGGCACGGATCCGTCGGGCGAGCGACGCGAGGGTCTCGCGCCAGTTTTCCGACGGTGCGAAGTCGTGCAGGGCATCGCCGACCAGCCGGGCGGCCAGGCCGAGCAGCAGGTCGTCCTTGCCGCGAAAGTACCGCAGGACGGCTGTGTGGTCGGCGCCCAGATCGGTGCCAAGCCGGCGGAAGGTGAGCGCCTGTGGACCGTCCGTCTCGATCACGGCCATCGCGGTGTCCAGGATCAGATCCGGGGTGAGGAAGGATGCCTGACGCTGCTTCCGCCGCGCGGGAGTGGCTCCTGCCGAGTTGGTCTTCGCGCGTGTCATGGCTGTCACCTTATCGACGGCGTTGTCAACGGTGGTCATCCTGCAGATGGTCGGCCACCGCCTGCAGTGCCGTGACGGACTCCGCGTCGCGTGAGGGGTCGTCCGCCGTCGGCCACGCGCTGGTCTTGACGATCACCACGTCGGCGTCCGGATCCACATACAGGTACTGGCCGTGGATCCCCACCGCGGTGAACGGACGTCGCTCGCCGCCGAGTGTCCACCACTTGTTGCTGTACCCGTAATACGGGTAGCCGCTGGGGCCCAGCGCGCCGACCTCCAGGTGCGGCACTCCGCGTCCCCGGCTGCGCGTCACCCATTCCTCGGGCAGGATGCGCTGTCCGTTCAGCTCTCCACCACGGGACATCAGCAGCCCCAGCCGGGCCATGTCGCGGGCGGTGGCATTGAGCGAGCCGCCGGCGATCGCGGTACGCGGATGCCCCCGGGTGAGCCAGTAGTACGCGTCGTGCTCAGCGCCGATGCGGCTCCACAGGCGCTCCGTGGCGTACTGCGCGAGAGAGCGGCCGGTGGCGGACTCCAGCACCCATCCCAGGACCTGGGTGTCGATCGTCGAGTAGCTGAACTGCGTGCCGGCCTCGGTCGAACGCTCGGCTGAGGACACTACGTCGTGCAGTGAGCCGCCACCTGTAGTGGCCTTGGCGAACCGGTTGATCAGACTGTCCCGAACGGTGTGGTCCTCCACCAGGTCACCCGCCCCGCTGCTCATGTCGAGCAGATGCTCGATGGTCACCCCGTCGAAGGCGGAGCCCACCAGCCTCCTGCAGTACACCGTCACCGGCTCGGTCACATCCTTGATCGCCCCCTCGTCGAGGGCGATCCCGACCAGCATCGACGTCACCGACTTGGTTATCGAGAACATCTGGAACCGTACGTCGTCCCCGGCGAAGCACCCCGGATACGACTCGTGGACGATCTCGCCACCATGCAGCACGAAGAAGGAGGTGGTGTTCGTTCGAGCGTGCAGTTCGGCAAGGCTCCGCTCCCGCCCCTCGAAGCTGTAAGTAACTTCCAGGGGGCGCGGTCGCCGGGGCAGGGGGAACACATCCCCGCCGCGGCGGACGTCTTCGGTGGGCATGAGGAGATTCATGTGAGTGAACGTCCACTCATTGACCGGGCGGCTGGTCATCACCTCGTCCTGGTGGCGCCACAGCCACAGCGCCCCGGCGCCCGCCGCGGCGGCTCCCAGCAGCCATCCACCCGCTTCAATGCGCATTACTGAACTCCTTCATCGCATGGACATGTCGAGCTTCGGCGCCCTCACTCTGGCTTTTCGATCCATCGGTGTCAACAGTGGTGCTAACACTGGTGTCAGTATTGGTGTCAACAACGTTGACTTGCTTTGAATGAGTGGTCATGATGACGACAGGGTCGTTGAACCCCCTCTCCGACACTCCACGAAGGACAGTGCATGACAGCCATCCGAGAAGAGCTGTACTGCAGGCCCGTCCCAGACGGACGTACGGTGAAACGCTCGCGGATCACAGGAACGGTGACCGATGAACGGCACTGAACTGCCCACCGCGCGCCGCCTGTTCGGGAAGCTGCCCTTCGTCGACCCGGGCCGGCCCCCGCTGCCCGCGAGAACCGCGTTCCTGACCGGTGCCAGCTCGGGCATCGGCAAGGCGCTGGCAGCCGAGCTGTGCGCCCGCGGCTACGACGTGTACCTCACCGCGCGCAGAATCGAGGTCCTGGAAGAACTGCGGGCACAGCTCACCGCCGCGTTCCCTCAGTGCTCGGTGACCGTGGCCGCGCTCGACGTGACCGAGCACGAGGCCGTGGCGCGGACGATCGACGACGCGGCCCGGCAATTGGGCGGACTCGGAATGGTCATCGCCAACGCAGGGGCCGACGACTGGGGCAACATCGGGGAGGGCCGCTTCGAGGCGCACCGCGCGGTGGTCGACGTCAATCTGCTGGGTGCGATGGCGACCATCGACGCGGCCGTCACACATTTCCGCAGCAAGGGCGGCGGGCAGGTGGTGGGCGTCACCTCCGTCGTGGCCGCGGCGGGCCTGCCAGGTGGGGCGCCGTACTGCGCCTCCAAGGCAGGGCTCACGAGGTACCTTCAGTCGCTCCGAGGCGAGCTGTGGAACAGCGGCATCACCGTGACCACGGTCGCACCCGGCTACATCGACACCCCGATCAACGAATCCCTGGGCGACAAACGACCGTTCCTCATCGACACCCGCACGGGCGCCCGCAAGATCATGGACCGCATAGAGTCCGGCGCCGTCCACGCGACAGTGCCCCGAGTGCCCTGGACCGTCGTCGAATACCTGCTGGCCCGGCTCCCGACTCGTCTGCTGCGGAAGGTCCATGCCTGACCGCCCAGGCCCGGGGACCACTGACGCACCGGTGCCGAGCCGCCATCACCCGGTGACCGTCGGGCCGGTGGTTCCTCGAGGCGAACGCGTTGTGGCGTCTCACATGACGCGCTGGATGGCTTCCGGAGTGAGGTGGCCGAGGGTGGGATAGCCGTCGACGGCCATGATCAGGTCGGCTTCGGCGAGCAGTGAGCGCAGCACGTGGACGATGCCGTCGGTGCCGCCGAGGGCGAGGCCGTAGGCGTAGGGCCGGCCGATGCCGACGGCGGTGGCACCGAGGGCGATGGCCTTGACGATGTCGGCCCCGCTGCGGATGCCGGAGTCGAACAGGACCGGCAGCCCGTCGGCGGCCTCGACGACAGCGGGCAGTGTCTGAAGGGCGGGGAGGCCGCCGTTGGCTTGCCGGCCACCGTGGTTGGAGCAGTAGATGCCGTCCACACCGCTGTCCTTGGCGCGCCGGGCGTCCTCGGGGTGACAGATGCCTTTGACGATCAGTGGCAGGTCGGTGAGTGAGCGCAGCCACGGCAGGTCGTCCCAGGTGAGGGGGTTGCCGAAGACCTGGACCCACTGCAGGACGGCCGCTTGGGGATCCTCCTCCGGTGTGCGGGACAACCGGGACCGGAAGACCGGGTCGGTGGTGTAGTTGGTCAGGCAGTGCCCGCGCAGCTGGGGGAAGTTGCCGCCGGCGAGATCGCGCGGACGCCAGCCGGGCACCCATGTGTCGAGGGTGACGACGATGCCCTTGAACCCGGCCGCCTCGGCCCGGTGGACGAGGCTTTCCGCCAGGTCCCGATCGGAAGGGGTGTACAGCTGGAAGAAGCCTGGTGTGTCGCCGAGTTCGGGGGTGACCTGTTCCATCGGGTCGGCGGAAAGGGTGGAGGCGACCATGGGCACTCCGGTGCGGGCAGCAGCCCGTGCGGTGGCCAGGTCGCCGTGCCCGTCCTGGGCGCACAACCCGATGACCCCGACAGGGGCCATGAACACCGGTGACGGCCACGTCATCCCGAAGAGCTCCACCGACAGGTCGCGCTCGGCAGCACCGACGAACATTCTCGGGATGAGCCCCCAGCGGTCGAAAGCCGTGACGTTGGCCCGCTGAGTCCGCTCGTCCCCGGCGCCTCCGGCGACGTACGACCACACCGAGGGCGACATCGCCGCCTGAGCCCTGGCTTCCAGCTCCTCATGGCTCATCGGGAAGGGCGGCAGCACCCCCGCCAGCCCGTTGAGGTAGATCTCGTCCTGGTAGGAGCCGAACGTCTGCTTCATGTGATGTCCTTCCCATCGCATAGGCGGGCAGGGTGCCGCACCCGCCAGGATGGAAGACTGGAAGCCGAAGGGCAGGAAATCGCAGGAATTCCGCACTCAGACGGACCCGCATGCAGGATGACGTCAGGTTGCTGAGCGAGGAGGACCTGGCGCTCATCCATGCACTCCAACTGCAGCCACGGGCATCGTGGAGCGTTCTGGGCCAGAGTCGCACCGGCGGACCTGCCAGACCTCGGACATGCCCTGACCCGGCTGCCGGAGACGCGCAACTGCGCCGCGATCAACAGCCCCAACAACCTCATGCTGCAGGCCATCCTGCATTCGGTGACCGACGTCCTTCGCTTCGAAACCCACCTGGCCGCCGCACACCCCGACCTCGGCATCGTCGAACGGGTGATCACCATGCGGCACGAGAAACTGCTGGGGCGCCTCCTCGACCCTCACGGCCGCACCATCGCAACCGTCCCTCCGGACATCTGGACGAAGCTGCGCGGAGACCTCTGACCTGACGTCTGGTTTCGCCACTTCCAGCGTCCGGCGACGCAAGCCGGACGGACGTGGAGCTTTCCACGCGGCGCCGGATGAGCGTGTCGTCCGGCTGGTGAAGGACGGCTCCTGTCTGCCTATTGCGCGAAGAAGAGCGAGCGCCCATTATCAGGAATCCTGTTGTTTTAAAGTTGCATCGAAGGGTGGCCGAGGCATGCCATTGAGCCCCAGAATCCAGGCCAGAGGGATCCAACTGCTGCTCGGTCGGATGATGTCGCGCGTCCACAAGGACCTGCGCTTCGCGGACATCCCGAAGCGCACCGAAGCCCTCCTGGTGGAGACCGGCGCCGGCCCGGTGCCCTGCACGGTCTACCGCCCGCCGGCCGGCACCGGAACTCCTGCCCCCGTGTACGTCAACTTCCACGGCGGCGGTTTCGTGGTCGGCCGCCCGGAGCAGGACGACCACATCTGCCGTTACATAGCCGCCACGGCCGGCTGTGTCGTGATCAACGTGGACTACGCCGTCGCCCCGCAGCGGCCCTTCCCCGTGCCCGTCACCCAGGCGTACGACGTCACCGCGTGGGTCGCCGAGAACGGCCCTGCCCACGACTGGGACGGCTCGCGCCTTGCCGTGGGCGGACACAGCGCCGGGGCCAACCTGACGGCCGCGGTCTGCCGCATGGCCCGAGACCGCGGCACCTTCTCGCCCCGGCTCCAGATCATCGACTCCGCAGCGCTCGACCAACTCGCCGACCCGGCCACCAAGCAGTCCCTCATCGCCAAGCCGCTGCTCACCCCCCAGATCATGCGGGTCTTCACGGCTGCCTACGTCCCCGACCCCGCCGACCGTGCCAACCCCCTCGTCTCGCCCGCACTGGCCGATGACCTCGCCGGGCTCCCTCCCGCCCTGGTCATCACCGCGGAGAACGACCGCCTGCGCAACGAGGGCGACGCCTACGCCAAGGCTCTGGAGGCCGCCGGCGTTCAGGTCACCCACCGTGTCTTCGAGGGAGTCGATCACTACTTCACCCACATCGGCCCGGTACCGGAGGGGAAAGCAGCCATCGACCTGATGGCAACCACCTTGCGCACCGCACTCAGCGTCTGATGCCGACCGGTCGAGGCAGGCGAATTCGGTTGCGGTGAGACGGGGCCACGGAGCAGGCGGGTGTCCTGGCGGCCGGCCTCCTCCGGCCAGATGGGGCCGCTCATGCGCGAACAGCGCCCGCCGCTCCGCCCCATGCAGACACGACAGCATCGCCGTCGACGCCACCACCCGCGGCATCCTGCCGTGCGGTCGATGACATTCTCCCCGGCCGCTCCTGCAGCGGGGTGGCGGCGGCCTTCAGCACCGCGGCCCTTCCCGCCAGTCGTGCAGCCACACCGCACGGCAGCACGCACGCCGCCACCACAGCCCCAGTGCCGGAATCGCCACCCGGCCGGTGACACCGTCGTACGGGACCGCCTCACGCGCCTCCTCTGCCGACGGCCCGGTCGTGGCCGCTCCAGGATCGGAACGTTCGCCGATACGCGGTCGGAGTGATTCCTAGCGCCGCCTGGAGGTGCTGCCGCATCGACTGGGCCGTGCCGAAGCCGGCGTCGCGGGCCACCTGGTCGATGGACAAGTCGGTGGACTCCAGGAGGTGGCGGGCGCGTTCGACGCGCTGCTGGGTGAGCCACTGGCCGGGGCTGACACCGGCCTCCTCGCGGAAACGGCGCGTGAAGGTGCGTACGGACATGGACTCCTGCTCGGCCATGTCGCGCAGCTGGATCGGTTCGTGGAGGCGGGCCAGCGCCCAGGCGCGGGCGGCGGTCGTGGTCGCCATCTGCGGCTCGGGCACCGGCCGCTGGATGTACTGCGCCTGCCCGCCGTCACGGTGCGGCGGTACGACGGTGCGGCGGGCCACGTCGTTGGCGACGGCGGTGCCGTGATCGCGCCGTACGAGATGGATGCACAGGTCGATCCCGGCCGCGACACCTGCGGAGGTGAGGACGTCCCCGTCGTCGACGAAGAGCACGTCCGCGTCGACCCTGATCTTCGGGAAGAGCCGCTGGAAGTGCTCGGCGTGGAACCAGTGCGTGGTCGCCGGGCGGCCGTCGAGGTAGCCGGCGGCGGCGAGGACGTATCCGCCGGTGCAGATGGAGACGAGGCGGGTGCCGGGGCGGATGTGGTCGAGGGCGGCGGCCAGTTCGTCGGTGAGTACGCCCTTCTCGAAGACCGGGCCGAGCTCGTACGAGGCGGGGATCACGACGGTGTCGGCCGTGGCCAGCGCCTCGGGACCGTTCTCGACGAGCACGGCGAAGTCGGCGTCCGTCTCGACCGGGCCGGGTGGCCGGATCGAGCAGGTGACGACCTCGTACAGCTGCCGTCCCTCGGCGGTCCTCGCGCGGCCGAAGATCCGCTGCGCGATGCCCAGTTCGAAGGGGAGGAGTCCGTCCAGGGCGAGGACGACGACGCGGTGCCGAGCCTGAGAACCACTCATGGCCCGATCCTAACGAATACTGTCTTTCGGGCCACTCGATCGCGGTCATCGCAGCACAGAAGCTCTATGACGTGACTGAGACGACCGAAGCTTCAGCAGTCCAGGACCCCGCGAGGACGTCCGAGGGGCAGTCCGAGGGGGCGAGAAAGCGGCGCCGCACGCGCGTGCACCGCGCGTGGTTCGTCGCCGCCGTCACCTTCGTGACGATCCTCGGCGCCGCGGCCTTCCGCTCCCTCCCGGGCCTGCTCATCGATCCTCTGCATCAGGAGTTCCACTGGTCGCGCGGCACGATCGGGCTTGCGGTGTCCGTCAATCTCGCGTTGTACGGGCTCACCGCGCCGTTCGCCGCCGCGCTGATGGACCGCTTCGGGATCCGCCGGGTGGTCGCGGTCGCGCTGCTGGTGATCGCGATCGGCTCGGGCGCGACGGTGTGGATGACGGCGGCGTGGCAGCTGATGCTGTGCTGGGGGCTGCTGGTCGGGCTGGGATCGGGCTCGATGGCGCTGGCGTTCGCGGCGACGGTCACGAACCGGTGGTTCACCGAGCGGCGCGGACTGGTGACGGGCATCCTCACGGCGGCCTCGGCGTCAGGTCAGTTGATCTTCCTGCCGCTGCTGTCCTGGATCATCTCGGAGCACGACTGGCGTCCCGCCGCCGTGACGGTGGCACTGGCGGCCCTCGCCGTCGTCCCCTTCGTATGGCTGCTGCTGCGGGACCACCCGGCGGACGTGGGGCTGAAGCCCTACGGTTCACCGGAGTTCGTGGAGAAGCCGCCGCCCGTGCCCGGCGCCGCCCGCCGCACGGTGAACGTCCTCTTCTCGGCGGCCCGCACCGGCCCCTTCTGGCTGCTGGCCGGTACCTTCGCGATCTGCGGCGCGTCGACGAACGGCCTGATCCAGACGCACTTCGTGCCCGCCGCCCACGACCATGGCATGCCGATCACGGCGGCGGCTTCGCTGCTCGCGGTCATCGGGATCTTCGACGTCGTCGGCACGATCGCCTCCGGCTGGTTCACGGACCGCTTCGAGCCGCGGCGGCTGCTGGCCGTCTACTACGCCCTGCGCGGCGTATCGCTGCTGTTCCTGCCGATGCTGCTGGCGCCCTCAGTGCAGCTCCCGATGGTCTTCTTCATCGTCTTCTACGGCCTCGACTGGGTGGCTACCGTCCCGCCGACCCTCGCTCTGTGCCGCGAGCAGTACGGCGACGACAGCGCGATCGTCTTCGGCTGGGTACTGGCCTCCCACCAGGTGGGCGCCGCCCTCGTCGCCTTCCTCGGCGGCTTCGCCCGCGACACCTTCGGCTCGTACGACGTGGTCTGGTACGCCTCGGGAGCACTGTGCGCGGTGGCGGCGCTGATGGCGTTGGTGATCAGGAGGAGGCCGGGGACGAAGGTGGCTCTCGCCTGAGCCCGGAGGGCATTCAGCCTGAGGACAGGATTCAGCTCGCGCGGTCGAGCGGCTCGAAACCGACGCGCAGGCGCAGGCCGAGCGCCATGGCGAGGCGTTCGAGCAAAGGCAGCGTCGGCATGGTGCCTCCCGCCTCGAACCGGGCGACCGCAGGCTGCTGCAGCCCGGCCCGCTGCGCGAGCTGCGCCTGCGTCATCGCCAGGGCCTCTCGGCGCTCCCGCACGGCCGCGCCCAGCTCGAAACGGATTCTGGCAGCGTCGTAAGCCTCCCGGGCCTCCGGCGAGGCAAGGGTTTCGTCCCGCAGCTCGTTCCAGCTTCTGCGTTCGCTCATGGTCTCACTCCTCGTCCGTGCTGTGCTGCTCGTCGACGCACCGGGCGAGGGCCCGCCGGGCACGTTCGACCTCGCCGAGCTCCCGCATTCGCTGCTTGCGGAACACGGTCAGCAGGATGATCCGGCGTCCTGACGCGATCCAGTAGGTGATCCGGACCGAGTCCGTGTTCAAGTGGAAACGCAGCTCCCGGAGCTTGCCGTCCAGCTGCCGCGTGTACGGTTCGCCGAGCAGCGGTCCGCGATTGGCCAGAAGGTCGACGTAGAACGCGACCGTACCGCGATGGTTGTCTGTTAGCCCGAGGAACCATCGCTCCACCTCCGGCTCGAGTTCTACTTCACCCCACGTCATAACAGCGACGTTATGAACAGCCTAGCCTGCGTGCTCGAAGATCACGAGAGGTGCACTCGATCGAGTGGCGGACGATGCTCGGTGTCAGAGCGTGAACTGCCCGAACTTCCCCCGATGGAACAGCAGCGGAGCGTCATCACCGTCGGTCGCCCCCAGTGCCTGCACCCGCCCCACCACGATCAGATGGTCCCCGCCGGTGTGCACGGCGTGGATCGTGCAGTCGATCCACGCGAGCGCCCCGTCCAGCCGAGGCGACCCGGACACCGGCGCCGCGTCATAGGTGACCCCCGCGAACTTGTCCGTCCCGCTCACCGCGAACCCGCGGCACAACTCGCCCTGGTGCGCCCCCAGTACGTTCACGCAGAACACGCCCGCGCGAGCGATCCGCGGCCACGTCGTCGACGTACGCGCGACCATGAACGCGACCAGTGGCGGATCGAGGGAGAGGGAGGAGAAGGACTGGCAGGCGAAACCGGCGGGGCCGCCTTCGCCGTCGGCGGCGGGTGCGGTGACAACGGTCACTCCGGTCGCGAAGTTCCCCAGTACGCGCCGGAATTCGCCCTGATCGACCGGCGCCCGCTCATCGTCCCCGACAGCGCGCAGATCCGGCCGCGGCAGGGCCTCGACGGGCCCCTCTGCGGTGGAGGCCCCGGTCGACCTGAGGTAGCGGACGGCGGCGGCGGCCATCCCTGCATGTCCCATCACGCCCTCCATTGAACCTGACGGCCCGTCAGATAGGAACCCTCTGAACCCTCAGCGCCCGCACCCTCAGCGCCCGCTACCCTCAACGTCCCCTGAACTCGGCCCCGCGCCGCTCCACGAACGCCGCCACCCCTTCCTTCGCGTCCGCCGTCGTCATATTGATCTCCTGCGCGGCGGCCTCGGCCGCGAACGCGGTGGCACGGTCGACGTCCAGGGACGCGTTCACGAGCTGCTTCGTGAGGGCGAGGGCCCGGGTCGGCCCGGCGGCGAGGCGCTCGGCCCACTCGCGGGCCGTCTTCTCCAGCTCCTCCGTCGGTACGACGCGATTGACGAGCCCGAGGCGTTCCGCGTCCGCGGCACTCAACGCGTCGCCGAAGAACATCAGCTCCTTGGCCCGCTGCGGTCCGATCAGCCGGGGGAGGAGGTATGCGCCGCCCCCGTCGGGAACCAGACCGCGCCGTACGAACACCTCCACGAACCTGGCAGGCTCGGCGGCGATCACCAGGTCGCAGGCGAACGCGAGGTGTGCGCCGATGCCCGCCGCGGTGCCGTTCACCGCGGCGATCACCGGTTTCTCGCAGTCGAGGACGGCGGCGATGAGGCGCTGGGCGCCGAGACGGATGACCCGGGCCACATCGCCGGCGACCCGTTCCGCGGCGGGCGGCCCGCCGCGCAGGTCGGCGCCCGCACAGAAACCGCGGCCCGTCGCGGTGAGTACGACGGCCCGTACGTCCGGGTCGGCGGAGGCTTCGGAAAAAAGTTGGATCAGGCGTTCTCGCTGGTCAGAGGTGATGGCGTTCATCGCCTCGGGCCGGTTGAGGGTGATCCACGCGACCTGATTGTCAGTGGCGTGCCGTACCAATGACTCGAGGGAAATTTCGGGGCCGGAGCGCTGGTCGGGACCGGCGCTCCGGGATGAGCGGGACGAGTCAGGGGATTCGCGGGAAGCACGGGGGGAGTCGGACATGGGGGTACTCCGTTTCGTACGGGGGATGAAGGGTGCCGTTCGCGAAATCGCCGGCGCCGTACGCGGGGACGTGGGCACCGTACGGGGGATCGTCGGCGCCGTACGCATGATCGCGGGCGCCGTCCGCGCGGTGGCGTGGCGGTGGCGAGGACCGCTTGCCTCAGTGGCACACCGCCATCGCGTCCAGCGCGACGGCCCCTTGCCCCCTGGGCAGCACCATCAGCGGGTTGATGTCGAGCTCCGCCAGCTCGCCGTCGAGTTCGAGCGCCATGCGCTGCACCCGGAGCACGACCTCGACCAGCGCGTCGAGGTCGGACGGGGGGCGCCCGCGGACCCCGTCGAGCAGCGCCCGACCGCGCAGCTCGCCCAGCATGGCCCGCGCCTGCTCCTCGCCGAACGGCGGCACGCGTACGGCCGTGTCCCGCAGCACCTCCACGAGTACGCCACCGAGCCCGACCGTCACAGTCGGCCCGAAGAGATCGTCCTGCGTGACGCCCACGACCATCTCGACTCCGGGATCGACCATCTGGCACACCAGGACCCCGTCGAGCGAGACGCCCTCGTAGCGGGCGATGTCGGTCAGCTCCCGGTAGGCGTCGCGGACCTGACTGGCGGAGGTCAACCCGACCTTCACCAGGCCCAGTTCGGTCTTGTGGGCGAGCTGCGCGCCGGAGGCCTTCATCACGACGGGGTAGCCGACGAGCCCGGCCGCCCGCACGGCAGCCGCCGCGCTGGTCACCAACTGCTCGCGGGGTACGCGGATTCCGTATGCCCGCAGAAGCTGCTTCGCCGCATGCTCGCTCAGCTGCTGTCCCGGCCGCATCAGCGCCTGCGCCTTGCGGAAGGAGGGCGAGTGCGTGCGCGGCGCCTCGTCGAAGGGGGAGCGGTACGAGGCGGTGAAGCGGGCGTGGTCGAGGTGGGCGCGGACGGCCGTGATGCAGTTCGCGAAGGTACGGAAGGTCGCGACGCGCGAGGATCCCAGCAGGGTGTCGCGGTACGCGGATTCGGTGCCGACCGGCGATCCCCACACCACGCACACCAGCTTGTCCGTCTGTTCCGCCGCGTCCACCAGGTCCTGCGCCAGCTGGTCACTCATCGGCGGGAAGGGCCCGGTGATCGGGCAGATCAGCACGCCGACCGCCGGGTCGTCGAGGATCGCGTCGATGATCTTGCGCCCGCGCCAGTCGCCTACGGGGTGCCCGCCGTTGTCGACGGGGTTGGCGACGTCGAGGTACTCCGGTATCCACTGGTGCAGCTCGGCCTGCTTGGCGTCCGACAGCCGCGGCAGACGCAGTCCTGCCTCGGTCGCCAGGTCCGAGAAGTGCGCGCCCGTGCCGCCCGAGATCGAATAGACGACGACTCCGTCGGCGCTCAAGGGACGGGCGCGGGCCAACAAGGCTGCGGTGTCCTGGAGTTCGTCGAGCCCGTCGACGCGGATCACGCCGTACTGCCGCATCGCCGCGTCCACCACCGCGTCGGCGCCGGTCAGCTTGCCGGTGTGTGAAGCGGCCGTGCGGGCGCCGGTCTCGGTGCGGCCGACCTTGACCGCGACGACGGGGACACCGCGCCGGGCGGCCCGGTCGGCGGCGAGCATGAAGGAGCGGCCGTCCTTCAGCCCTTCGACGTAGCAGGCGATGGCGCCGACCTCGGGCTGCTCGGCGAAGTAGGAGATGAAGTCGGCGGTCTCCAGGTCGGCCTCGTTGCCGGTGGGCGCCCAGTGCGAGAGCCGTACGCCCAGCTCCTGCATCGTGAAGACCGGACGGCCTTGGTGTCCGGACTGGGTGATCAGCGCGATCGCGGGTCCGTCCAGGTCGTCGCGGAACTTCTCGAAGGCGTTGAGGTTGGTGTTCGGCCCGAGCAGTCGCAGCCCGGAGCGCTCCACGGCGGCGGCGAGGCGGGCCTGCGCGGCGGCGCCCTCCGCTCCGGTCTCGGCGAATCCGGAGGCGAAGGCGACCGCGAACTTCACCTTGGTCTCGGCGAGTTCCTCGATCACGGGAAGGGGGTCGGAGACCAACAGCACGGCCAGATCGACCTGTTCGGGCAGGTCCGCGACAGAAGGGACGCAAGAGATGCCGAAGACGGACTGACGGGTGGGGTGCACCGGGTGCAGCCGGGCACCGACCCGCTCGGCCCAGGAGAGCAACTGCCTGGTGATGCCGGTGTTCGGCCGCCCCTCGGCGTCCGAGGCGCCGACGACGGCCACGGACTCGGGGCGGAAGAAGCGGTCGAGGTCGGGTACGCCGGCGTACAGCGGCCGGCCGCTGACGTCGAGGTCGTCGGTGGCGGCGGGCCTGCCGTGCACGGCAGGCGCCGGTTGCTCGCCGCAGGCGATGACCCGGGCCCGGCGGGAGTCGGTGGTGAGGGTGCCGTGGGTTGATCCAAGCATCGGTCCGCCCGCTCCTGTGTGACTGCCAATAACTGACGCAGTGTCAGATTACTGAACTGACGCCTCGTCAGGAACCGGGCTGCACGCAAAGAACTTGTGGCGGACACATGGTTGGTACCCGCGACGGTCGTCACAGGAACGTGGCGGGTTGGCATCCGGGGCGCTAAGCGCTCCGCTGGAGGCGCAGTGATTCGGCTGCGGGCCGGTGAGGGCTGGTTGCGCCCGCGCGGCGGAGCCGCAAATTGGCGCAGTCCCGCGCCTCTAACCCCCGCCAGGGAGTGGGGGTGACACGTTGTGTCGCGGCTGCGGGTGCGTCGTGGCTGGTCGCGCCCACGCGGCGGAGCCGCAAATTGACACAGCCCCGCGCCCCTAAAGAGGCCTGCGGCCTCTTTAGGGGCGCGGTACCGCACCGGACTTCACCAAGACCGCTTAGGCGCCCGGATACCGGGCGCGCGGGCCGACTGGACCGGCTCGCCCCGGACGCGCCGGACGGTGCAGCCCTCCGGAAGCGAGGGTCGCGCCCCCGCCGTGCCCGCTGCACTCGCTGTGCGGGCTACCCCGCCCGCACCGACGCGGGCGGGTAGCTCACGCGGACGCGGGCGCTACCTCCGTGCCCGCGTCCCCGCCTTGGTAGTCGCCTTCACAATCGCCTTCGCGATCTTCTGGGCGTCCAGGGCGAGTTCGCGGAGCATGCCGCTGATGGGGTTGCTGAAGCCGGTGAAGTAGAGGCCGGGGGCGTTCTTCGGGGTGCGGGGGCCGTGGACGATCGGGCGTCCGCGTTCGTCCAGGACGCCGAGGTGGCCGACGAGGTCCTCCAGGGCGCGCCGGTAGCCGGTCGCGGCGATGACGACGTCCGGGTCGATCCGGTCGCCGTTCGCGAGGACGACCTTGCCGTCCTCGAAACCGTCGACGGCGGGCACGATCTCGACCTGCCCCTTGCGTACGGCGTCGATCAGGCCGACGTCCTGCACCGGGATCGAGCCTTCGTTGACGCGGGAGTAGAGCCCGGTGTCGGGCCGGGGCAGGCCGTGGGCCGACAGATCCGGCACGCTGATCTTCCCCACCGGCCCGGCCAGCCGGTCCACCAGGCCGACCGGCAGCCGCCGTACGAGAATCCCGGTGCGCTGGGCGGGCCACCCGGCCGTGGACCGGCGCAGGATGTGCGGCGCGGTGCGTACGGAAAGCCGTACGCGCGAGGCTCCGCCCTCGACGAGGTCGACGGCGATCTCGGCACCCGTGTTGCCGATGCCGACGACGAGGACGTCGCGGCCGGCGTAGGGGGCGGCGTTGCGGTACTGGCCGGCATGCAGCAGCTCGCCCTTGTGCGCGTCGCGGCCCGGCCAGTCGGGCACGTGGGGCGTGTGGTTGTAGCCGGTGGCGATCACGACCGCGCTGCCGGTCAGCTCACGACCGCCGGTGGCGCGCAACAGCCAGCCGGTGCCGTCCGCGGCGGGCTCCACGCGGGAAACCTCGACCCCCGTCACGACCTCCAGCTCGTGGTGCTCCGCGTACTTCTCCAGATACCGCACCACGTTGTCCCGCGAGACCCAGCGCCCGAACGAGCGCGGCATCGCAAGGCCCGGCAGGGACGACAACCGCCGGGTCGTGTGCAGATGCAGCCGGTCGTAATGCCGCCGCCAGGACGCCCCGACGTGCTCGGATCTCTCCAGTACGACGGCTCGTACGCCCTGGGCGCGCAGGGCGTACGCCGCGGAGAGCCCGCCCGGGCCGCCACCGATGACGTACACGGGTCGGTCTTCGTGGGAGGGCACCGCGTGGTGCGCCGGAGAACGCGTCGCGTCGGGAGAGTCGGCCATGTGCCAGAGCGTATTCACCACGCCACTTGATGGGTATCGGTCAAGCCCGGAATCGATTGCGAATCGATCACGGCTGTGGGAGGAGTGGGTGGGATTCGTGGCGCGGGCGCCTCAGAGTGCGCGATCGATGAGGTTATCGATGAGGTTCATGTACGCGAAGCCGTCTGCTCCTTCTCCGGCACCGCGTACCCGGGAACGGACGGCCACCGCACGGTCAACACCACCGACTCCTCCTCCGCGACCCAGGAGTGGTCCACTCCGTGGCCCCATACGACGTAGTCGCCCTGACGTTCCAGCAGGACGCTGCGGCCGGGAAGCTCGACCCGGAAGCGACCGCTGATGAGAACCAGCAGGGCCGTGCGTTCCTCACCCCGCACCCACTGCGCTCGCTGGTCACCACTCGGGTGGACACCCCACTTGATCTCCACCGCGTCGCTCCGGCGAGGATCCCCCTCGCCCTTGAAGTGTCCGAGCAGCCACCCGCGGTCAAGCGCCGCGTCCCTGCCCGCATTGCCCACGTACACGCCGTCGTCCATGCGGCCGAACGCTAACACCGGCCCACCCCGCCACTCACAGCCCGACCAGCACTTCCGCAACGGGCCTGGGTTGCAGTCCGAGCGCGCGGGGTTCGGAGTTTCTTAGGAGTGGCTGTCGTCGAACCGGGGTTCGGAGGGAGCCGGCCTTCGGTCGCTGTCCTGGGTGAGGTGAAGCGGGGGACCGTCATGGGAGTCACACACCTGGAACGGCTCAGTCGCGCCCGGGAGTTGCTCGCAGGGCGGGGAATGAACACCACGTACTGCAGGCTGGCGTGCTTCAGTGCCGCGGGCTTCAGCGATGCGCTGCGCACTGAAGCCGCGCGGGGCGGTGTGCTGCTGGTCGGCCTCGACGAGTTCTATGGGTAGGTCTCCCCTTGGGTTTCCCCTCCTGATGATCTTGCGTGAGCGCTGCGCATCCGCGGGCGCGCCGCGCTTTACACCTGGTCCGTGGTCCACCGCAACGATCTCCCGCCGTTCGGGGGTCGTACGCCGTACGTCGCTGCCGTCGTCGATCTCGCCGAGGGGCCGCGGATGATGACCGAGGTGGTGGAGTGCGAGGAGGGCGCGCTGCGGGTCGGGATGGGGCTTGAGGTGGCGTTTCGGGAGGCGGGAGAGGGGGCGGGGGAGGACGCGGCGGATGTCGTGGTGCCGGTGTTCCGGCCCCGGGGGTGAGGCGTGGGGACGTACGGGTTTCAATGGAGTGATGGCCCATATCCACGAGCGGTTCCTCGTCAATCCGTTCCCCGAACTGCAAGGCCACGGACTGCGGTTGTGTGCCTGGGACCCGGAGTCCGACCGTGATGTCGAGGCGTGGCTGCATGGCGTGACCGACCCGGAGTTCCAGCGCTGGAACATGCCGCTGAAGACGGTCACCGACATCGACACCGCCCGGGACGCGCTCCGCGCGCGGGCCGAGAAGGCGGCGGACGGCAGCGCCGCCTCCTTCCGTGTCACGGACGCGGAGAGCGGCGCGACGCTCGGCCACATAGGCGTCAACGAGATCGACACCGTCACACGCTGCGCCCGCGTCGGCTACTGGGTCCTTCCAGAGGCCCGCGGCCACCGGGTCGCCACGCGGGCACTTGTGCTCGCCTCCCGCTGGGCCCTTACCGAACTCGGCCTCCACCGTCTGGAGTTGGGCCACGCCATCGGCCACGACACCTCCTGCCGCGTCGCGAACCGCTGCGGCTTCCTTCTCGAGGGCACACTTCGCGGCGCGATGTTCGAGGCGGGGCGACGGGACGCGTTCCGGGATGAGCACCTGCATGCACGGCTCGCCACGGATCCGGAGCCGCAGCCGCTCGCTCCGCGATGAGCTGCGGGGGAGGGGAGGCAGGGGCTGGTTTGTAAAAGTGTGACACTTCGGCGCCAAGTGTCACACTTTCGCGAACCAGCCCCCGGGTCCTCACGGCCACAGCAGTTGCCTGGCCCAACCCTCCTCCGTACGGCGACAGTCGAGCCGCTGAGTGTCCGCATGTCTTGCGCAGAGCGCGCCTCATGCGCTGAACTGACGTACCGTCAGATTTGTGCGGGAGGAGCCGAGGGCATGGACACGATCTGGCTCACCGGTGCGGAATGGGTCGCCGTGCTGCGTATCGGGCTCGGGCTGTGGTGGCTGGAGAGTTGGCGGCACAAGGACAAGAAAGGGTGGTTCGAGCGGGGGACGGGGATCGCCTGGGCGGCGGATGTCGCGGCGAAGCACCGTTGGACCGCCGTGCGCAGCGGCTTCGACGTCGTCGTCGCGCCTCGGCCGAGGGCCATGGCGTACGTCGTCGTGTATGCGGAACTCGCCCTGGGGCTGGGCCTGGTCGTCGGCTTCCTGACGCCGATCGCCCTGGTCGGCGGCCTGCTCCTCAACCTCCTCTACCTCGTTCTCATGATCCATGACTGGGCCGAGCAGGGGCAGAACTCGATGATGGCGCTGATTTCGCTGGTGGCCCTGTTCGGGATGTCGTGGCAGACGTGGTCGCTGGACAGCGCGTTGGGGCTCTTCTGATGGGGGCGGCGCGGTTCGATGTGCCGGAGGTGGATGCCTTCACGCGTGCGTACTGGGAGGCGGCCGGCCGGGGCGAGTTGCTCGTGCGGCGGTGCGGGGAGTGCGGGAGGGCTCACCACTACCCCCGCGAGTTCTGCCCGTACTGCTGGAGCGAGGACGTGGCCTGGGAGCGGGCGAGCGGGCGCGCCGCGCTCTACACCTGGTCCGTGGTCCACCGCAACGATCTCCCGCCGTTCGGGGGTCGTGTGCCGTACGTCGCTGCCGTCGTCGATCTCGCCGAGGGGCCGCGGATGATGACCGAGGTGGTGGAGTGCGAGGAGGGTGCGCTGCGGGTCGGGATGGGTCTTGAGGTGGCGTTTCGGGAGGTGGGAGAGGGTGCGGGGGAGGTCGTGGTGCCGGTGTTCCGGCCCCGGGTGTGAGGCGTGCGGACGTACGGGATTCCATGGTGCCGGCCCAACTCCACCCACGCGATTCCGGCCTGTAGCACAGTGAGACACGGCGGGCGACAATTGTGCTCATGAAGACGATCACCCAGCGGGAGTTCCGCACCGACTCCGCCGCCGTCATGGACGCGGTCGAGGCTGGCGAGACGTACCACATCACGCGTAACGGCATAGAGGTCGCCGAACTGCGTCCGCTGGCGCGTCGGCGCCGGCTGAGCGCCGAGGAACTCGTTGCCCGGCACCGGACGCTGCCGCGTGTGGACTACGCGCAGATGCGCGCGGAGGCGGACGAGGCCGTCGGCAGCGATGAACTCGTCGAGTACGACCCATGGGAGCGCAAGCGCGGCTGATCTTCATACGGCACTTTGGTGGCGTTGACCCTCGCTGCCAAGAGGGATCTCCGCCCACGGCGCGTGGACCTGGTGATCGCTGCCAATCGCTTCGGTGAGGGGCCTGCCACTCTTCACGTGAAACTCTGAGGATTTCAAGGGGCTGGAGGGCACAGTGCTCGTGGTCTCCATCTGACCGGTGAGGTCCGCCCCGCCCCTCACGGCCACAGCAGCTGCCTGGCCCAACCCTCCTCCGTACGGCGATAGTCGAGCCGTACGTGCCGTCGTCGGGCGTCACCCTGGAAGAACTCCACCTCGTCCGGCCGGACGAGGTACAAGGTCCAGGACGGGGCCTGGGCCTCCGGCTCCCGTTGCGCCCGCTCCCAGGCGGACTCCGACGCTCGTGCCAACTCCCCGACGGAGTCCAGTACTTCGCTCTGGTGGCCGACCAGAGCCGCCGCCAGGGCGCCGGTCGAGCGGGCGTGCAGGTCTGCCTGGGACTCCTCCGGTGAAGCGGGCGTCACCGGGCCGCGTACGCGTACCTGGCGGCCCTGGGCCGGCCAGTAGAAGCCGAGTGCCGCGTAGGGGCGGGTGGCCAGGTGGCGGCCCTTGCGGCTGGTGGCGTGGGTGGCGAAGGACCAGCCGTTCGCGTCGGCGCCGTGCAGCATCACCGTGCGGACGTCGGGCAGGCCGTCCTCGTCCGACGTCGCGAGCGACATCGTGTGCGGCTCGGTCTGCCCGGCCGTCACGGCTTGTGCGAGCCACCGCGCGAAGAGGGGCAGAGGCTCCTCGGGCGCCTCGGCCGGGTCGAAGACGGGCAACTCGGTGTCCCACACGCGCAGGGAACGCAGAAGCTCGTGAAGATCCGTTTCCATACGGCGAGTATCGCGCGACGGAGCATCCCGCCGGTCGCGGGCGGCCGCATACCGGACAAGCGGCGACTCGGGCCCGGAGTAAATCGCGAGCGTGGCGGGGCGGTCCACGGGACCATTGCGTATGGCTTCCGTTGCGCCCGACTGGCATCTCACCCGTGACCTCGAGGTCTTCCTCGACCGCGCCGGGAGCTTCCTGCGCTCGGAACCCGCCCTGCACACCGTGCAGTTGACGGTCACCGATGCGCTGGGCAGATCGGGCTCGGCCACCTTCGGGCCGGAGCCGCCGCACTTCGCCTGGCTCACGGACCGGGACGGTGCCGTGCGGGCCACCGCCCTGCGGACACCTCCGCACCCACTGAACCTGACCGCCACCACCACCGAGGCCGCCGACGCGCTCGCCGCGCGGCTCTTGGAGACAGGTCATCCACTCCCGGGAGTCAACGGCCTCGCGGACACGGCGGCGGCCTTCGCGACCGCCTGGGAACGCCGTACCGGAGCCACCGCCCAGCTCACGACGAACCAGCGGCTCTACCGGCTCGGCACGCTCACACCACCCGAGCCGGCCCCGCCCGGCAGGGCGAGGCTCGCCACCGGGGACGACCAGGGGCTGGTCGCACGGTGGCACGCCGAGTTCGGCGCGGCGACCGGCCAAAAGGCCAACCGCGACCCGGACCGCTGGGCCGAGGGTCGTATCGCCCACGGCGGCATCACGTTCTGGGAGACGCCGGACGGCACGCCCGTCGCGATGGCGGGCGCCATCCCGAAGGTCGCCGGGCAGATCCGCGTCGCGCCCGTCTACACCCCGCCCGCCCTACGGGGCCGCGGTTACGCGAGCGCCGCCACCGCCGCGGTCAGCCGCGCCGCGCTCTCCGCGGGCGCCGACGAGGTGCTGCTCTTCACCGACCTCGCCAATCCGACCAGCAACGCGCTGTATCAGCGGATCGGCTATCGGCCGGTACGGGACTTCGCCACGCACACGTTCCATGCATGACGTTCCGTACGTGACTTCCGTGCGCGATGACCCGTACGTGATGTCCCGTACGTGACGCGCCTCAGACCGAACCGAGGTCCGACGACAACCAGTGCTCGGGGCGCATGCGAACGATCACCTGCTCGCCGTGCTCCTTCCAGGCGAAGTCGACATAGCCGTCGACCTTGTCGGCCGGGAGGTAGCGGGCGGCGAGTTCCCGGAGGTGCTCGATGGTGGCGGGGGTCGTGTCGATGACCGGGCCCTCGACCGACACGTACCGGATGGTGGGTTCGAGCCGGTCGACCAGCAGGGAGAACCGGCCTGCCGCGCCGAGCAGCCGGTTCTTGCGGGAATCGAGCCCGATCAGGATCCATACGGTGCCGTCGGATTCGTACTGGTACCAGACCGGCACGGTGACCGGACCCCGTCCCTCCCCGCCATCCACCGCGAACGCGGCGACGTGCGGCTCAGCCAGGAACTGCTCACGCTCTTCGCGACTCAGGGCCATGTCGGTCTCCTCCGGCTTCCAGGATGCGGACAGTGCGGACAATTCTCGTCTGAGTCAGCGTGCCCCGTACTGCTCGGTATTTCGACATATGTGACTCACGCCTGCAGACTCGGCCGGGTGCCGACTGAGCCATGGGCAGAGTTAGTGCACGCGGCAACCCTCGGAGTGTGGATCACCCCCGGTTCACCTGAACGAGGAGTTCGCCCGCCCCTTACCCCCGCCCCAGCACCACCGTCCCCGACGAGCAGAACCACCCACCCGTGCCGGACGCGACGGCCAGCCGGGGCAACTCCCCATCCCTCCGCCACACTTGACGCGCCCCCGCCTCCCCCCGCAACTGCCGCACCGCCTCCACCAGCAAGAACAGCCCCCGCATACCCGGGTGTTGAGCGGAGAGCCCGCCTCCGTCCGTGTTCACCGGCAGGTCCCCGCCCACCAGCAGCCGGCCCTTCTCGACGAACGCGCCGCCCTCGCCCTTCTCGCAGAAGCCCAGGTCCTCCAGCGTTACGAGCGTCATGTACGTGAAGGCGTCGTAGAGCTGGGCCACGTCCACCTCCTCCGGGCGGACTCCCGCTCGCTCGAACGCCAGTTTCCCGCTCACCGCCGCCGGGGACACCGTGAAGTCCGGCCACTCGGACATGGTGGTGTGGGAGACGTGTTCGCCGGCGCCGAGGATCCAGACGGGGGGCGTACGGCAGTCGCGTACGTACTCCTCCGCCGCCAGAAGAACAGCCGCGCCGCCATCGGAACGTATGCAGCAGTGGAGCTTGGTGAAGGGGTCCGCGATCATCGGGCCGGACAGGACGTCCTCGACCGTGATCGGATCGCGGAACATCGCCTCGTCGTTCAGCGCGGCGTTCGCCCGCGCCTGGACGGCCACGGAGGCGAGCTGTTCCAGCGTCGTCCCGTACTGGTGCATGTGGCGGCGGGCGGCCATGGCGTACTTGGCGATCAGGGTGTGCCCGTACGGGACCTCGAACTGCAGCGGACCCCGTGCGCCGAACGACAGGTTCCCGGTGCGACGGCCCGCCTTGATGTCCGCGCGGGCCGTGGACCCGTACACCAGCAGGACCGCGTTCGCGTGCCCGGCGGCGATCGCGTCCGCCGCGTGGGCCGCCATGACCTCCCAGGTGGAGCCGCCGACCGAGGTCGAGTCGACCCAGGTGGGGCGCAGGCCCAGATACTCGGCGACCTCGACGGGGGCCAGAGTGCCCAGGCCCGCCGAGGCGAAGCCGTCCACCAGTGACCGGTCCAGGCCCGCGTCGGCCACGGCGCGGCGGGCCGCCTGGGCATGCAGCGCGTACGGGGTCGCGTCGTCCACGCGGCCGCAGTCCGAGAGGGCCACGCCGACGACGGCCACTTTCCTCCGGGCTCCCATGACCATGAATCTGACGGTACATCAGATACGGAGGGAAGTGGCAGGTGTCGTGCCTCTGGGCATCCCCGCCCCGCCGCCCTAACATGACGGCCCGTCAGATCACATCACTTGCAGGCCGTCGTCCCGGAGGTGGCCATGGACGCCCGCTTCACCGCCGAACAGGACGAGATCCGCCGTACCCTGCGCGAGCTGCTGCACAAGCGCTGCGGTGCGGAGGAACTGCGGGCCGCCGTCGACACCCCGGCCGGGCACGACCCCGCGCTGTGGACCACCCTCGCCGAACAGCTCGGCCTGCCCGGACTCGCGCTTCCGGAGGCGTACGGCGGTGTCGGCTGCTCAGTGACCGAGCTCGCCCTCGCCTGCGAGGAGACGGGCCGGGCACTCGCCCCTTCGCCCCTGCTCGCGACCACCGTCCTGGCCGCGCCGCTGCTGCTCGCCCTCGGCACCGAGGAGCAGCGAAGCAACCTTCTCCCGCGCCTCGCCTCCGGCGCCCTCACCGCCACCCTCGCCGTGCCCGGCGCGTGTCTCGCCACCGCCCTCGGCCTGATCGGCGACAACCGCGGCGACTGGGCGGGCGGGGGCCGGGCGGGGGGCGTACAGGCCAAACGCTCGGAAGACGGCGCCTGGCGGCTCTACGGGCAGGTCGACCAGGTGCTGGACGGGCACAGTGCGGGGCTGCTGGTCGTGGCCGCGCACACCGGCGGGTTCTCCCGTTCCCGCACGCTGCTGTACCTCGTACGGGCAGGGGCCGACGGGCTCGTACGCATGCGGCAGACGTCCCTCGACGCGACCCGCCCACAAGCCCGCCTCCAACTCCGGGATGTGGACGCGGAGTTGCTGGGCCGGGAGGACGCGGACGTGCTGTCTGCGGTGGCCCGCGTCGGGGACACCGCCGCCGCCGTCCTCGCTGCCGAAGCCGTCGGCGGAGCCGATCGCGTACTGGAGCGGACCGTCGAATACGTCAAGCAGCGGGAGCAGTTCGGGCGGGCGATCGGGTCGTTCCAGGCGGTCAAGCACCGGCTGGCCGACCTGTATGTGCAGGTCCAGGCGGCCCGCTCGGCCGCCTACTACGCGGCCTGGGCGACGGCCGCGAGCGACGAGCGCGTGGGTCCGCTCGCGCTCGCGCAGGCTCTCGAGGCGTTGCGCGCCACCGCGTCCGAGGGTGTGCAGTTGCACGGCGGGATCGGGTTCACCTGGGAACACGAGGCGCATCTGTACTTCAAGCGGGCGGCCGGCGACGAGCTGCTCTTCGGGCCCGTGCACCGGCTGCGGGCGTACGCGGCCGAGGAAGCGCGGCTGTTCGGCGGCGGGGAGGTGGCGGTCTGATGGCCGTTTCGATAGGAGTCCGGGTGGTGCAGAAGGTGTCCTCGACGCGGGCCTTCGCGCGGATCGCTCCGCGCGTCGTTCCCGCGCTCGACCGCGCGGTACACCGGCTCACCCGTGGAAAGGTCCTGCTCAGCGCCCAGCTGCTGCCCGGCGTCATCCTCACGGCGCGCGGGGCGAAGAGCGGACTGCCCCGGCGTACGCCGCTCGCCTGCATGCCGGAAAGCGACGGAACCTGGATTCTCATCGGCTCCAACTTCGGGCGTACGGATCACCCCGCCTGGACCGCCAACCTCCTCGCCCACCCCGACGCGGAGATCAACTGGAAGGGCAGGGACATCCCGGTCACCGCCCATCTCCTGCGGGGCGAGGAACGGGACACGGTGTGGAAAGCGCTGCTGGACTTCTGGCCGCCGTACGCGACGTACCAGGCGCGGGTCGCTCGCGAGATACGGCTCTTCCGGCTCGTACGACGTTGACGGGCCGGACGGCGCCGACGGGCCGGACGAGCCGACGGCCGTACGACGCCTGAGGGGCCCGTACAACGCCGACGGCCCCGTAACGCGACGGACGGCAGCCCACCGGAGCGAGCTCCGAAGTGAACTGCCGTCTGCCTGACAGGATTTGGGCCTACGAAAGCGTGGGGGGCCAGTGGGGGGTACCAAACCGTACTGACAACTAACAAACAGATACCAGAATGACCTATCTCGTCGGCTTCTTGCCGGTCACGCCCATATGCACCAACAGGGCCAGATTCGGCTTGAGTTCGGCCTGCTTGACGCCCCAGGACTGGAAGCCCTTCTGGTGCGAGGCCACCGCCGCGAGCATCGCGACGATCGAACCGGCCATCGCCGCCGGGCTCACGTCCTTGTCGACCTTGCCCTTGGCCTGGAGCTCCTTGACCGTGTTCGTAAGGGAGTTGTTCACGGAGTTCAGGATCTTCATACGGATCTTGTAGAACCGTTTGTCCCCCTCGGCGGCGCCCAGGTCGACGACGCGCAGGATGGCATCGTTTTTGCGCCAGAAGTCGAGGAAGCCGTCGACGAGTTCCTGAGCCGTCTGCCAGCCCGCCTTGCCGGCCCAGGAACGTCCCTCGAGCAACTCGGTCAACCCGGCGCCCTCCGCGGCCATTTGCTCGGCGATCTCCAGGACGGCGCCCTCGACGTCCGGGAAGTACTGATAGAAGGTCGCCGGTGACGTGCCCGCTTTCCGCGCGACGTCAATGACTTTGACGTCCCGGTAGGGCGACGAGCTGAGCATCTCGCTGAGGCAGTCGAGCAGCTTCTGCCGAGTCGCCTGCCCACGCCGTCCGGCCACTCGGCCGTCGACGGTACGCACTTGTCCTGTCATGACGTCAGCTTACCGAGGGGTGATCGGGGCGCGATTCGGCCGACTGCAAATGGGGTGCAACTGCTCTGCGGGATGTGCGGGAGGCGATTAGCTTGGGCGGTATGGCCGAATTCAGACCGTCTGCCGCCGACGCCGGTTTCGGGAAGGGCGTCCCCTGCCGGCTCGACGACCGGCTTCCCCTTCCTCGTCCACTTCCAGGTGGAGGACTGTGACGCCGCACTCGGTACGGTGAGGCGACCGGGCGGCCGAATCCAGGCGCTGCCCTTCGACACGTCGTACGGGAGTGTGGCGGTCGTCACCGACAATCAAGGGGCGTCTTTCGCGGTGCTCCAACGCTGAGGATGCTTTTGTCCTGGAACGCCCCGAGACATCCAGGTCCGGCCCCGGGTTCGCAACCGATGGCCGGGCCAGGAAGAATCGGAGTGCGTGCCGCCGGAGCGGTTCGGTGGTGAGACGCTGCGCAGTGGCTGGAAACACAGCCGCGTACGGGGAGGTGGCAGGCAAGTGGTGGATCAGCTGACGCAGCACGATCCGCGGCGGATCGGGCCGTTCGAGGTGCTGGGACGGCTGGGTGCCGGCGGCATGGGGCTGGTCTATCTGGCGCGCTCGGCTTCGGGCCGGCGGGTGGCGATCAAGACGGTCCGTACGGAACTGGCCGAGGACCAGCTGTTCCGGGTCCGCTTCGCGCGCGAGGTCGAGGCGGCCCGTGCCGTGTCCGGCTTCTACACGGCGGCCGTGGTCGACGCCGACCCGCGCGCGGCCGTGCCGTGGCTGGCCACCGCGTTCGTGCCCGCGCCCTCGCTCGAGGAGATAGTGACCGAGTGCGGGCCGATGCCGGCCCAGGCGGTGCGCTGGCTGGCGGCGGGCGTCGCGGAGGCGCTCCAGTCCATCCATGGCGCCGGGCTCGTGCACCGGGACCTCAAGCCGTCCAATGTGCTGGTGGTCGAGGACGGGCCGCGCGTGATCGACTTCGGTATCGCGTCCGGTGTCTCCAACACCCGGCTGACGATGACCAACGTCGCCGTGGGTACCCCCGCCTATATGTCGCCCGAGCAGGCCAAGGACTCACGCAGTGTGACCGGCGCGAGCGATGTCTTCTCGCTCGGCTCGATGCTCGTGTTCGCCGCCACCGGCCACGCCCCCTTCCACGGCGCGAACCCCGTCGAGACCGTCTTCATGCTGCTCAGGGAAGGCCCGGACCTCGAAGGCCTCCCGGAGGAACTGCGCCCGCTGATCGAGTCCTGTATGCAGATGGAGGCCACGGCCCGCCCCAACCCGGCCGACCTCCAGGCCCAGCTCGCCCCGCATCTGTTCGGCTCCGGCTCCGACGACAGCGGTACGGCGTCCGCGTGGCTGCCCGAGCGGGCCGTGAGCCTGATCGAGACCCGGCGAGGGGGGCGTCCGGCGAAGCCGTCGTCGTCCGGCGGCGGACGCAGTGGCGGGCGGGGCGCGCCCGATGCCGGGGCTGCTGCCAGGCCCGCGACGCCCGCTGTGCCGCCTCCGCCGGCGCATGATCCGCCGATCCCCGTCGGCGCGGGCACAGGGCGGCACGGCGGCGGCCCCGACAACGGGCCCGTACGTCTCGCCGGGGCCCCCGTGCCCATCGGGCCAGGCCCGCGCGTCGCCGACGCCCGCGCCGCCGCCGTGAAGGCGCCTCCTCCGGAAGCGGGACTCTCCGCCTCCTGGGCCCGGCCGCGCCCCGGCGTCAACGGCGCCGACCCCGCCGTACCCGCGCCCACGGCGGCTCCCGCACCCGACTCCGGCTCGTCCTGGCGGCCGTGGCGCTTCCGTATGTCGAACGACGTGTGGGGTACGCCCGCCGTAGCCGGCGATCTCGTCTACGTCACCTCCTTCGAAGTCCACGCCCTGGACGTGGCGACCGGCCGCCGCCGCTTCAAGACGCGGGACGTCGCCTGGTCGATGACGGTCTCGGACGGCCGTATCCACGCCTCCGACGGGCCCACTCTCTTCGCCCTGGACGCCCGCGAGGGCGGCGACCTGTGGCGACTGCCGACCGACGCCTGGGTGTACTCCCTCAAGGCCGACCGCGGCACCGTCGTCACCGGCACCCGCGGCGGCGGCGTACAGGCCTGGGAGGCCTCCAGCGGCCAGAAGCTCTGGGAGATCACCGGCGCCCAGGGCGACTTCGAGTCCCCCGAGGCCGGGCCCGTCGTCCACGACGGAACGGTGTACGTGTGGAAGGACGCCCGCCTGCGCGCCCTGGATGCGCGCACGGGCGAGGAGCGCTGGTCCTACCCCATCGGCGACGCGGCCTCCTGCGGTGGCGTCCCGATCCGCCTCACCCAGGCCGACGACGGATACGTGTACGTGTCCGCCGGCACCCGAGTGCTCGCCATCGACATCGCGAACGGCCACGTCCGCTGGCACTTCGAGGCACCCGCCGTCTTCCTGAGCCCGCCCACCTTCGCGCCCGGCCCCGCGGTCACGGGCGGCGGTATCTACCTCGCCGACTACCTCGGCACGGTGTACGCCCTCGACGCGACGGACGGCCGTGACCGCTGGCGTATCGCCACGGAGTCCCGCGCCTCGATCGACCCGGTACTCGTCGAGGCCGGACACGTCCACGTGGGCAGCGGCAAGGGCCTCTACACCCTGGACGCCGTCACCGGCACCCCGAAGTGGCGCTTCCAGGCGGGCGGCGACCTCGTCGGCGCCCCCGCGGTCGCCGACGGCCGCATCCACTTCGGCTCCGCGGACCACCTCCTCTACACCCTGAAGGCGGACGACGGGCGGCTGCGCTGGAAGCTCGCCACGGGCGGGGAGATCACGGGGGCTCCGGTCGTCAAGGACGGGGTGGTGTACGCGTGCAGCAAGGACCGGTGTGTGTACGCGCTGGACGCGGAGAAGGGGACGGGGACGGCTCGGACGGCTTGAGGGGGCTCCGCCCCCTCCGGCCCCCGCTGGGGGCTGTGTCCCCGGGTCCCCTCGGGGCTCCGCCCCGGACCCCGTTTCGGGGGCCGGCCCCCGGACCCCCGCTCCTCAAACGCCGGAGGGGCTGAATTTTCGCGGCCCCGGGCTGGATCCTGGGGCCGCACCCCCGAACCCGCCGGGCTCCGCCTCAGCGCTACGCCCCGTACGGGCCCATCACCACCTGGTGACATGCTCGTGACAGGCGTTGCATAGAGTGACGGCATGCAACTACGGGGACGCAAGCTCAAGTTCACAGCGGTGGCGGCACTGGTGGTGCTGTCCCTCACCGGGTTCTCGACGGGGCGCGGTCACCGCAGCGGTGGGGACGGCGGAGGCGGCGGCTGCAGCAGCTCCAGCCAGTCTCACGACAGTTCGTCGTCGAGCGGCGGGAGCTCGGGAGCGGGGACGTACCGCGACTACGACGATGACGACGACTACACGGACGACACGTACGACGACAGCGGCTCCTCGGACGCGACCACGCCGCTTCAGGACGCCACGGTGAAGCTGATCGACTGCGCGACGCCGACCGACTCGTACGCGACGGTCGAGGTCACCAACCCGAATGCCGAGGGCGCCAACTTCACCGTCACGGTCGACTTCCTCGACGCCGGTTCCGACCGGGTGGAGGTGGGGACCGCGGACGAGTTCGTCGCCGCGAACGAGACGGCGACGGTGCAGGTGGACCTGTCCAGTCCGGGCGTCGCGGCGCGGGTCGAACGCTGCGTGGCAGACCGGGACGCACCCGCGAACTGACGGACACGCACCTTCTCATCGGACGCGGTGACCACCGGCCCGCCGGGCGGCGAACAGTTCCGCCTGGCGGGCCGCGGGCAGGTTCCCCAGCGAGATGAGATGCGGAGCCTGTGCGAACCCCTGCGCCCGCGCCGCCTCCTTCGCCGCCCACAGCGCACGGACCGTGCCCTGCACACCCTCGGCCGGATACCCGGCGATGACGCCGGCGCAGGCCACCGCGGCGTCCAACGCCCCACCCGCCTCGGTGAGTTCGGACACCAGCCCCACCTCGTACGCCCGCCGCGCCGAGATCCGCTCCGCCGTCCCCATCAGCATCATCCGCGCGACCTCCCCGTACGGCATCCGCTGTGCCATCAGCACCGACTCGTACGCGCTGACCATGCCGTACGCGGTGTGCGGGTCGAAGAAGGTGGCGTCGGCACCGGCGATGAGGAAGTCGCTCTCGCCGAGCAGATAGAAGGCCCCGCCACAGGCCATCCCCTCCACGGCTGTGACGACCGGCTTCCACAGGTCGTTCGTCTTCGGCCCGATCCGCAGCAGCGGATCGTCCTGCATGTACGGCGAGTTCGGCTGCGGCACGACGGCGTCCCGGTCGAGGCCGGTGCAGAAGGCCCGCTCCCCGGCCCCTGTGAGCACGGCGGCCCGCACGGAGTCGTCGAACCGCAACTCATGCCACAGCTGGGTGAGTTCGTCGGCCATGGCGACGTCGATCGCGTTCAGTCGCTCGGGCCGGTCGAGGGTGACGACGGCGACGCCGGTGTCCTTGTCGGTGGTGAGGCGTATGGTCATGGGCGCTCCAGGATCCACTGGGGGAGGTGGGCCGTCCGCTCGAACACCACCTGTACCTTCGCCCCGATCCGAATCCGCTCCGGCGGAAGGGAGCCCAGAGGGGCGTCGGCGCCGCTGACCAGATTCCCGACGAGCCGGATCTGCGGCGCTTCGGCGAGCTCGACGACGATCACGTTGTACGGGGCCAGCTCCGCGTACGCCGGAAGAAGCGGCGGATGCGGGACGACGTACGACCAGATCCGTCCCTTTCCGCTCATCAGCCGCCACTCGCTCGCGAAGGACTGGCAGTGGGGGCAGCAGGGCCGGGGCGGGAACCGGAGTTCGCCGCAGTCGGCGCAGGCCTGGACGCGGAGTTCGCCTCGAGCGGCGTACTCCCAGAAGGGGGCGCCGTCGTCGTCGCGGACGGGGGACAGGAGTTCTCCCGGCATCGTCGACTCCATTCCTCAACTCCTCAGTTCCGTAGGAGGATCGCGGAGGTCGGAACCCCCTCGCCCGCCGTGACCAGGCAGGTCGAGGCGTCCGGGACCTGGGCGGTGCTCGTCCCGCGCAACTGCTTCACGCCCTCGTTGATGAGGTTGAAGCCATGGACGTACGCCTCGGAGAGTCCTCCGCCGCTGGTGTTGAGCGGCAGCCGCCCCCCGATCTCGAGGGCGCCCCCTTCCGTGAACGCACCGCCCTCGCCCCGGCCGCAGAAGCCGTAGCCCTCCAGGGAGAGCGGGACGAGTGCCGTGAAAGCGTCGTAGATCTGCGCGACATCGACGTCGTTGGGCCCGAAGTCGGCCTGTTTCCACAGGTGTCGGGCGGTCGTCCAGGCGGGACCGGTGAGCGGGTCGTCGTTCCAGTAGTTGACCATGCCGTGGTGCTGGGCGGGCAGGCCCTGGGCGGCGGAGTGGACGTACACGGGTGTGTGCCGGCAGTCGCGGGCCCGTTCCTTCGACACGATCACGCAGGCCAACGCCCCGTCCGTCTCGAGGCAGTTGTCGAAGAGGCAGAGGGGTTCGCTGATCCAGCGGGAGGTCATGTACATCTCGCGGGTCAGCGGGCGCTCGTACATCATCGCGGCGGGGTTCTGGTTGGCCCGGTTGCGGCAGGCCAGGGCGACGTTGAAGAAGTGGTCGCGACTCGCGCCGTACTCGTGCATATAGCGGCGCGCGAGCATCGCGATCTCGTCGGCCGGGCGGAGGAGCCCGAAGGGGCGGGTCCACTGGGCGGGGGTTGGGAGCTGGACGGCCGTGTTCTTCCAGGGCCTTGGCCCGGACCCCCTCTTCCGTGACCGCCAGGCGACCCCGACGGAGGCCTGCCCGGTGGCGATGGCGGCGGCGAGATGGGCGACGGTGGCGCAGGAACCGCCTCCGCCGTAGCCCACTTTGCTGAAGAAGGTGAGATCCCCGGCGCCGATCGCCTTCGCCAGCTCGACCTCGTCGGTCTCCTCCATGGTGTACGAGGCGAGCGCGTCGACCTCGCTCGGCGGGATCCCGGCGTCGTCGAGGGCGGCGAGGACGGCGCGGCAGGCCAAGGTCTTCTCGGACTCCGGGAGTTGCTTGGCGAAGGCGGTCTGACCGATGCCGACGATGGCGGTCGCGTCCTTGAGCCCCGCCATGCCCCCCGCCGTGAGTCCTGCCATGGGCACGCACCTCCGCTGCTGTGGTCCGTACTGCTCCCGGACTGCTGACAGTGCGTCAGGCTACAGCTAATCTGACGGGTAGTCAGCTAGTGGTGCACGGGTACGCCTGTTGGTATGGGGAGGCTTGCGATGCGCGGGGACTTGGTGCGCGGGGACCTGGAGTGGGGCAGCATCCCGGGGCTGGTCCGTGCGGCGGCCGACCGGTACGGGGACGCCGAGGCGGTCGTGGAGGGGCGTACGCGCATCTCGTACGCGGAACTGGGCGCGCGCGTGGAGCGAGCGGCTGCGGCCTGTGTCGCGAACGGTGTCCAGGCCGGCGACCGCGTGGCGATCTGGGCGCCGAACTCGCTGGACTGGATCGTCTCGGCACTGGGCGCGGTGTCGGCCGGGGCGGTGCTCGTACCGCTGAACACGCGCTTCAAGGGGGCGGAGGCGGCGTATGTGCTGGCGCGCAGCCGGGCCAGGTTGTTGTTCGTGACGGGGACGTTCCTGGGGACGTCGTATGTGGCGTCGCTGCGGCGGGCGGCTTCGGAGGGACCCGCTTCGGAAGGGCCGGGAAATGGACCTCTCCCCGGACTGCCGCACCTGGAGCAGGTGGTGGTGCTGTCGGACGACGCGCCCGCCGACTTCCGTACGTGGAAGGACTTCCTGGCGAGCGGAGACGGCGTCGGGGAGCCGGAGGTACGGGCGCGCTCAGCGGCCCTGACGCCCGACTCACCCTCCGACATCATCTTCACCTCGGGTACGACCGGCCGCCCCAAGGGCGCCGTGATCACGCACGCGCAGACGCTGCGGGCGTACGCGATATGGAGCGAACTGGCAGGCCTCCGCACCGGCGACCGCTACCTGATCGTGAACCCCTTCTTCCACACCTTCGGCTACAAGGCGGGCGTGATCGCCTGCCTGATGCGGGGCGCAACGATGATTCCGCAGCCGGTGTTCAACGTGGACACCGCGCTGGCGAACATCGCGGCGGAACGGATCTCGGTTCTCCCCGGCCCACCAACCCTCCACCAGTCTCTCCTGGACCACCCGTCCCGCGACTCGTACGACCTCTCGGCCCTGCGCCTGGTGGTCACGGGCGCGGCTGTCGTGCCACTCCGCCTGGTGGAGCGCCTCCGTACGGAACTCGGCGTAGGGACGGTCCTGACCGCGTACGGACTCTCCGAGGCGAGCGGCATCGTCACGATGTGCCGCCGCGGGGACGAACCGGCGGTGATCGCGTCCACGTCGGGGCGGGCGATCCCGGACACGGAGGTGAAGGTGGTGGGACCGACGGGAGCTGCCTTGCCGCCCGGCTCCCCGGGGGAGGTCCTGGTCCGCGGCTTCAACGTCATGCGGGGCTATTTCGAGGACCCGCAGTCGACGGCCGCCGTGCTGACACCGGACGGCTGGCTGCGTACGGGCGACGTCGGCGTCCTGGATTCCGCGGGCAACCTCCGCATCACCGACCGCATCAAGGACATGTTCATCGTCGGCGGCTTCAACGCGTACCCGGCGGAGATCGAGCAACTCCTCGGCCTCCATCCGGACGTGGCGGACGTGGCGGTGATCGGCATCCCGGACGGCCGGCTGGGCGAGGTGGGCAAGGCGTATGTCGTACGCCGCCCAGGGGCGCCCCTGACCTCGGACGACCTGATCGCGTGGGCGCGACGCGAGATGGCGAACTACAAGGTGCCGCGGGTGGTGGAGTTCGTGGAGGAGCTGCCTCGGAACGCGAGCGGGAAGGTGGTGAAGGGGGAGTTGCGGGGGCGCGTACGGGGGGCGTGAGGTTCAGAACAGGGTGGGCGGCTCGGAGCGCTCGATCTTGATGTGCCGCATGGTCTCCTCCCCGTAAGCCTCCCGGAGGACCGGCGCGGCCTTCTCGGGATCGGAGACACCCATGACCACGGAGTGGGCGTTCATGCCGACCGTCCAGATCATGAAGGTGCCCTTCCAGCGGTCCATGTCACCGCTGATGCGATCGACGAGTTCCTTGAGCTCGGTCTCGGTGACCTCGGTGTCGTACAGCCGCACCGTGACGCCCTTCTCGGCGGCACCGCAGATGTCGGCGTCGAACTTCTCGGCTTCCTTGCCGGGGATGCGGTAGACGTTCGCGGCCCCGTTGGCGTCGTCGACCGAGAAGCCGGTGAAGATGCCCGGGTGCGCCTTACCCATCCTGTCGATGTACGCCAACACCCGGTACAGCGGAGTGTCGTCGGGGCGGCTGCCCTTGGGGCCCCAACTGGGAAGCCGCCCTTCCGGCTGCGTACCGACGCACACCTTGGCCGGCTCGAGGGCGGCCGGGGCGCCGCCGCCTCCCTTGGTTTCGCCGTCGGCCCCGGCGGCACTGGCACTCTGCAGCGCCCCGAGCGCCAGCGCTGTGACGGCGGCGCCCGTCGCGCTCCTGGTGATCCTGCGCTTGTCCATGTCGCCTCCCTGATGCCCTGCGTACTCTGCGACGCCCTGCGTCCGCATCGATCGGTACTGGGACGTGGGCAGCGGCGGAGGGGTTCGTTCCATTATCCGTTCGGCTGAGCGCTCCCGGGGCGGAGGCGGGCCAGGGCGGCCCGGATCTCCTCGATCATGCGAGCGGGCCGGTGGAAGACGTCTTCGGCGGTGAACCGGAGGAGAGTGCGGACCTCCGGGCACTGGAGGACCTCGTTGAAGCGGGTGATGTCGCGGCGGTGGGACTCGCGGGTGCCGTGGTAGGCGTAGCCCTCGACCTCGACGGCCAGGCCCTCGGCTCGGAACCGGCATCGAGGGCACGCGAGACCAGCAGCACCCCGCCCTCAGCCAACTCCACCAGTTCACTCCGCTCCACACCCAAACTCTCCCGAACTCCCCCCACCCTCGCTGCCCCTGTGGACAACCCGAGCCGGGACAAGGAAGGGAGGGATTGGAAGGTTTGGGCCAGGGCTGGTCCCGTGTTCTCGGGTGATGGGGTGGCGTCTGGTGGCCCAAACCTTCCAAAGGCTCCTGCCACGTGGAGCGCGCCAGGTGTGCGAGCTGGTCGAGGGATGCGGTGCATGGCGACCACTCAGGTCGTACGCCCCTGCTTCACCTCTGCCAGGAAGGCGGACCAGGCCGTGGTCCGGAAGAGGAGGACGGGGCCGCCGTGGTGGGCGGTCTTGGAGTCGCGGACGGGGATTGCTTCGGGGTGGCCTAGTGCTACCTCTACGCAGTTGCCGCCGTCCCCGTCTGGAGCGCGGCGGGCCGGTTGCGGCGAGGGTCGGTATGGTAAGTGGTATGGCAACTAAGAAGTACACCGTGACGCTGCCGGAGGAGCTTGCCGAGGAGATCCGGCGGGAGGTCGGGCCCGGAGGGTTCAGTGCCTACGTCACTCATGCCATAGAGCGTCAGCGGGAGCAGGACCGGCTGGGGGAGCTGGTTGCGTGGATGCAGGAGGAGGGCGGGCCGCTCACGGAGGAGGAACTGGCCGAGGCCGAGGCCGAACGTCGCGAACTTGAGCGTTACTTCGCCGAGCGCGGTGCCACGGCCGAGAACGGCGGATCCGACCTTCCGATGGTGGGCTGATGGGCGTCGGAACCTATGTGCTGGACTGCGAGGCCCTGTCCCGGGCAGCACTGCGCGAACGGAAGATGACGCTGCGGCTCACGGAGGCCCACCGCTCCGGCATCCGCGTGGTGACCAGCTCCATGACGCTGATCGAGGCGTACCACGGTCAGGTGAAGCGTGGGGCCTGGGCGTGGGCGATGTCCCGTGTCGTGGTCGAGCCCGTGTCGAGGGAGGTCGCCGATGACGCGATCGCGCTGCTGGAGGACGCCGGGCTGCACGGCCACAAGTACGCGATCGACGCTGCGCTGGCGGTGATCGCGGGGCGGCAGGCCGGGAACGTCGTGCTCTACACCTCGGACGAGGACGACATGAAGAAGCTGTGCGGGGGGCGGGTGGCGGTGAGGGGGTTGTAGCGGGGCGTCGGCCGAGCATGCCGATGGGGGCCGAGCCGGGTGGGCTCGGCCCCCATCGGGTGGTGCTGCCTCAGCCGTACCCAGGACAAGCCTCGGCCGCGGCGGCTCCCCCTCCGCGCCGCCGCGGCCGATCCCCGTCGGGAGGTGGGCTACTTGGAGCGTCAGCTCGGCGGGCTGTTGTCCTCGGGGGTGGCGTCCCCGTCTGACACCGGCTGGCTGGGCGGGCTGTTGTCCTGCGTGGTCGCGCCCCCGTCTGACACCGGCTCGCTCGGCGGGCTGTTGTCCAGCGTGGTGAAGGTCTCCTTGCCTACCGGCGCGCTGGGCGGGCTGTTGTCGTGGGGCTTGAGGTCCGTGTCCTTGGCCTTCTCGGTCATGTGCTCAGCTTCCTCTTCTCTGGTGAGTGCGGAGTGAGGAACGCCCGCCCGGATGCTCCCCCGAGGGCCACCGGACGGGCGTCGTGGAGCCGTATCCCCCGCGATCGGGCTCCTGGTCCCACCGCCTGCCCCCCGACGCGACGGTGTGACAGATATGAGAGTGCCTGGCGGCGATAAACGAATGCTGAACGCCCGCAACACACTGGAGCGCCTCTTGATGCTCAGGCACGCTCAGGCCGCCGTGGCAGGGCTGAGCAACGCGCGTACCTCGTCGGCTTCCTCGGCGATGCCGTTCACTTCGTAGAGGTTGAGAGCCTCCCGCCAGCATGCCTGCGCACGGTCCGCCTGCCCCAGAGCGGAGAGTGCCCGCCCGAGGAGGGTCAGGACGTTGCCTCGCATCCAGTCGCCGCCGACGCAGCCCAGGGCGAGCGCCTGTTCAGCTCCTTGGGCTGCTCGTGCGGGGCGACGGACGGCGAGATGCACTTCGGCGATCCGGAAGTGGGTGTTCCCCTGCCAGAGCCGCTGTCGATGGTCGGTGAAGATGCTCAGCGCGTCCGAGAACTCGCTGAGCGCCTCGGCGTGACGTCCGGCCCCGGCCAGAGCCATGCCCAGGTTGTAGTGCCCGTTGGCCTTGCGCATCGGCTTCCCCAGCTCGGCGTGGGCCGCGAGCGCCTGCTGCGCGAGCTCGACGGCCTTCGCGACGTTGCCCATCCCCAGGTGGGCGCGGGAGAGGTTGGCCAGGGCGACTGCTTCGTTGAGCCTGTTGCCGACCGCTCGGTAGCCCTCTATCGACTGGTCGAAGAGGGTCTTGGCGTCGACGTACCGCTTCTGCCGCAGGAAGATGTTGCCCCGGTCGTTGGCCGCCCAGCTCCTTGCGGTGATGTCCCCCGCGGAGGCCGCGAGTTCCATGGCGAGCTCGGCCTGTTCCGCCACCTGCTCGATTCGTCCGGAGACCAGGAGGACTTGGGAAAGGGTCGTACGTGCTCTGCCCTCCGCACGTACGTCTCCCGCGGCCCGTGTGGCCTCGCACGCCGCCCTGGCCGTCGTCTCGTACTGGTGGGAGTTCGCGCCCGACTCGGTCAGGTCCTTGGCCATCCACAGGAGATCGACCGCACGCCGCAGCCTGTCCGTGCCCGCGGACTGGTGTACGCAGGCCAACAAGGAAGCCGCCTCGGTGTACAGCCAGTCCAGGGCGGCGGCGCCCTCGGTGAACCTGAGCCCCGCGTACTCCGTCGGCTCCAGGTGATCCACGAGCCGGTCACCGGGCCGCTCGATCGCGTAAACCCCTGCCGCCGTAGCCAGATAGAAGTCCAGCAACCGTGACATGGCCGCCTCCCGCTCGCTCGGCGGCTGCTCGTCCCTCTCCGCACATGCACGCGCGTAGAGGCGCACCAAGTCGTGGTACCGATACCGCCCAGGAGCCGCCGACTCCAGCAACGACGTGTCGACCAGCGACTCCAGCAAGTCCTCCGTCTCCTCGGCCGGAAGGTCCAGCACCGCCGCAGCCGCAGCCAGCGAGATGTCCGGCCCGTCCGCCAGCCCCAGCAGCCGGAACGCCCGAGCCTGCGCGGGCTCCAACTGCCCGTACCCCAGCTCGAAGGTGGCCTTCACCGCCAGATCCCCGGCCTGCAGCTCATCGAGCCGCCGCCGTTCGTCGCCCAGCTTGGCCGCCAGCACCGACACCGTCCACGTACGACGGGCCGCCAGCCGTGACGCCGCGATCCGGATGGCGAGAGGCAGGAAGCCGCACGCCGCGACCACATCCAGCGCGGCCTCCCGCTCCGAAGCCACCCGTTCCTCGCCCACGATCTTCGTGAACAGCAACAGCGCTTCCTCCGGGGACATCACGTCCAGGTCCACGAGGTGCGCGCCCGCCAGGTCCACCATCCGTACGCGCGAGGTGACCAGCGCCGCGCACCCCTCCGTCCCGGGCAGCAGTGGACGTACCTGGGCGGCGTCCCGCGCGTTGTCCAGCAGCACCAGGACCCGCCGCCCGTCCAGCACCGACCGGAACAGTGCCGCCCGCTCCTCCAGCGAGTCCGGGATGGCGGAGTCCGCCGTCCCCAACGCACGCAGAAAGGCACCAAGCACCGTCTCCGGCTCAGCGGCCCGCGCTCCCGCCCCCTGCAAGTCCACGTACAACTGCCCGTCCGGGAAGGCGGAACGCGCCTGGTGCGCCACATGCACCGCCAGCGTCGTCTTGCCCACGCCCCCGATGCCGGCCACCGCCGAGACCGCCATGACCCGGCCCTCGGCGGAGGCGAGGACCTCTCCCAGCTCGGAGACGAAGGAGGCGCGTCCGGTGAAGTCGGGAACGGTGGCGGGGAGTTGGGCCGGCTTCACCGGCGCAGCGGCGGGCTCCTCCACCGGAGCGGACGGTTCCGCGAGGGCCGGGTCCGCCTGCAGGATCCGTTGCTGCAAGTCCTTCAGCCCCGGCCGCGGGTCCACCCCCAGCTCGTCCGCCAGCAGGCGCCGCGTGTCCGCGTACACCGCCAGCGCCTCCGCCTGCCGCCCGCTGCGGTACAGCGCCAGCATCAGCAGTTCCCGCAGACGCTCACGCAGCGGATGGGCCGCCGTCAGGGCGGTCAGCTCGGAGACCGCCTCCGCGTGGCAGCCCTGTTCGAGGTCCATGTCGAGCCGGGTCTCGGCGAGTTGGAGACGCCACTCCTCCAGCCGCGTCCGCTGCGTGTCCGCGTACGGACCCGGAACGCCCGCAAGTACCTCCCCGTCCCACAGGCTCAGCGCCTTGTTCAGCAGGGTGCGCGCATGGCACAGGTCCCCGGCGGTGCGGGCCTTCTCCGCGTCCGCCGCCAGCTCCTGGGCCAGGGCGAGGTCCAGTGCCCCCTCGCCGAGGGAGCGGATCGCGTACCCGCCCGACTCGCTGACCAGGACCCCGGAGCCGAGGACCTTCCGGAGGCGGGAGGCGTACGTACGGACCGCCGCCAGCGCCTGGGACGGGGGTTCCTCGCCCCAGAGGGCGTCGATCAGTTCGGACGCCGTGGCCGTACGGCCCTCGCGCAGGAGCAGTGCCGCGAGCAGCGCGCGCTGCTGCGGGGAACCGGTGGGCAGGGACTCCGCGCCCTGCCAGGCGCGTACCGGGCCGAGCAGGCTGAAGCGGAGCGATGCCGCCGATTCCTCGGGGCGCCCCTGCTCCAGCGGCTCTACTCGCGGTACACCGTCCATCGCTGTCCCCCTGCCGAACTGTCATGACAACCACGCCAGTTTGCCTTGTTCACGGCGGATACGTCAGCCGTGGGAGACACCGATCACAGGCGGACATGCCATGAACTGAAACGTCTCACACGGCCCCCACACGGTCCCCTCAACCTGGAGACCGCTTGCCGCGGACAGATACAGGGGCGGACGGCCGGCATACGTAGCTGGCGCCGTAGCTGACGTCATAGCTGACGCCCCGTCAGATCAGCGCTACCGTAAGACCCCATGGAGACCATGGAGACCTTCCCGAAGATCATCTCGGTGGACGACCACACGGTGGAGCCCCCCAACGTCTGGCGGGACCGGCTCCCGTCGAAGTACCAGGACCGAGGCCCCCGTATCGTCCGCGCGCCACTGAAGGAAATGACCTTCCTGGGCGGCAAGTTCGCCCCCGTCATGGGTAACCCTGGAGACGACGGCCCCATCGGCGACTGGTGGGTCTATGAAGACCTGCACCGGCCCCTCACCCGTCTCGACACCGCCGTCGGGTACTCCCGCGACGAGATCAAGCTCGAGATCATCACGTACGAGCAGATGCGCCCGGGCTCGTACGACGTCCCGCAGCGCCTCGCCGACATGGACGTCAACCACGTCCAGAGCGCGGTCTGCTTCCCCACCTTCCCCCGCTTCTGCGGCCAGACCTTCACGGAGGCGAAGGACCACGAGCTCGGTCTGCTGGGGGTGCGCGCGTACAACGACTGGATGGTGGAGGAGTGGTGCGGCCCCGAGGCGCAGGGGCGGCTGATACCGCTCACGCTCATCCCTCTCTGGGACGCCGAACTGGCGGCGCAGGAGGTGCGCCGCAATGCCGCTCGCGGCGTACGCGCTGTCGCCTTCTCCGAGATACCCCCGCACCTCGGACTGCCGTCCGTCCACACGGACGACTGGGACCCGTTCCTCGCCGCCTGCGACGAGACCGGCACCGTCATCGCCATGCACATCGGGTCCAGCAGCAAGATGCCGTCCACCTCGGCGGACGCGCCGCCCGCCGTCGGCTCCACCATCACCTTCGCCAACTGCTGCTTCTCGATGGTCGACTGGCTGATGAGCGGCAAGTTCGAACGCTTCCCGAACCTCAAGGTCATGTACGCGGAGGGGCAGATCGGCTGGATCCCGTACATCCTCGAGCGCGCGGACGTGGTGTGGGAGGAGAACCGCGGCTGGGGCGGAGTCGCCGACAAGGTCCACCGGCCGCCCTCCGAGCTCTTCGCCGAGCACGTCTACGGCTGCTTCTTCGACGACGCCTTCGGCCTGAAGAACCTCGACGCGATCGGCGTCCCGAACGTGCTGTACGAGACCGACTACCCCCACTCCGACTCCACCTGGCCCGAGTCCAGGCAGGTCGGCGAGGCCCAGATGGGGCACCTGGACGCGGACGTCGTCGACCGGATCGTACGGCGCAACGCGATCGAGCTGCTGGGGCTCACGGAGGACGGGCTCTGGGCCGGACCGGGCGGTGCCCGTTGAGCAGCCCGATGCTGTACGGGATGCAGCTCCCGGTCCAGTCGCAGAGCACGATCTACGCCGAGGCGTGGGAGGCGGCGGCCGGTCCCGACGACCTCGTCGAGATCGCCCGTACCGCCGATCGCTCCGGCTTCGCGTACGTCGCGAGCTGCGACCACGTCGCCATCCCGCGCCGTCTCGCGGCGGCGATGAGCACCGTCTGGTACGACCCGGTCGCCACGCTCGCGTTCCTGGCCTCGGTCACCGAGCGCGTACGGCTGCTCAGCCATGTCGCCGTGGTGGGGCTGCGGCACCCGCTCGTCACCGCCAAGCAGTACGCGACCCTCGACCACCTTTCGCGCGGCCGTCTGATCCTCGGGGTCGGCGCCGGGCACGTACAGGAGGAGTTCGAGGCGCTGGGCGTCGACTTCGAGCGGCGGGGGGCCGTGCTCGACGAGAGCATCGACGCGCTGCGGTCCGCTCTCGGGCGCGACGAATTCCCCGAGCACCACGGCAAGCTGTACGACTTCGAAGGGCTCGGGCAGCGGCCCCGGCCGACGCAGGCACAGGTACCGGTCTGGGTCGGCGGGTCCTCGCCCGCCGCCGTGCGCCGGGCCGCGGTCAAGGGGGACGGGTGGCTGCCGCAGGGGGATCCCAGGGACCGCCTGCCGGACCAGATCGCCCGCCTGAAGCGGATACGGGAGGAGGCGGGCATCACCGACCCCGTCGCCATCGGCGCCATCACCGAGCCGCTGTACGTGGGGGAGCCGGGCTGGGACGTCGGCCGCCGTACCCTCTCCGGCCGCCCCGAAGCGCTCGCCGAGTCGCTGCGGGCGTACCGGGCGATGGGGGTGCACCAGATCCAGGTGCGATTCCGCTCCCGGAGCCGGAGCGAACTCACGGACCAGATGGGGGCGTTCGGGACGGAGGTGGCGCCGCACCTGTAACTCGGCATCTTTGACTCCGCAACCATGGGGAACTGGCCGGGGCGTCGGTGAGATGGCGAGAACTGACTGCCTGTCTGACAGCCTGACAGCGATTTCTTTGAAGATTTGAACAGGCTCCGCCCGAGTCACGTACGTAGAGACGTCATGACTTCGGCTGAAGGACACGCGAAATGCGATCTTCCAGGCATGTCAGTACGGCGGATCACGCGCCCCACCCCCCCACACCTGCCGTTTCGTCCCGAGGCCTGACGGTCGTCCTGGCCTGCGCCCAGGACGACTGGCCGCATGACGACTGGCCGACCTCGGACGATCCGCACGTGAGCCAGGTGCTGTACTCCCCGGCTCCCTACCGTTTCCTGCGCGACCGTGCCCGCAACGGCGACAACGAGGCCGTGGACGTCGTGGTGCTGCCCTGCGAGAACCCGACGGTCGCCTTTTCCGGGCTGCTGAACGCCATGGGTGACATGAACGCATCAGTAATCGTCCTCAGCCCCGAGCGCGACCCCGACGTGATCGTCGACGTCTTCCGCGGCGGAGCCGGCTACATGGTGGAGGGCGACTACTGCACCTGCATGCTCTCCGCGGCGGTCGTGGGCGCCACGGTCGGGCACACCTATCTCTCGCCCATGGCGTGCGCGGCCCTCAGAGAGTGCGCCCAGCGCATGGCGGCTCCGCGCGACGACGCCCTGGAACGGCTCCGCTCCCTGCTCTCGCCCCGCGAGCGGGAGGTCATGGAGCTGCTGTCGACCGGCCTGGGCGCGCAGGAGATCGGGGTGCGGCTGGGCCTGAGCGAGAAGACCGTCCGCAACAACCTCAGCAACATCTACGCCAAGCTGGACGCCCGGGGGAGTACGGACGCGGTCCTGCGCTGGCTGGGCGCCAGGCAGGGCGACAGCCTGGGGTCCGCGGCCCGCTGACGCTGTCGTCGATCTGCCGCCGACGGGCAGAGGCACGGGCACGGAAGAAGCCCCCGCGTGAGCGCGGGGGCCGGTTGTGTTCCGTTTGCCGTCGTCGGCTGTCGCTGTCCGCCCGACGAGTTACGGTGCCGGGATCTCCGACAGCGGGACCTCGACGTCCGTGACGTTCGCGCCGCCCTTGTTGAATCCGGGCTGCTGCGACTCGGCGCGGAGCTCGGCGATCTCGGCGCTCTGCGGGCTGTCCTGGAATTCCTCGGCCTCCGGCGTACCGCACTTCACGTTGCGTATCCAGAGACGGCCGTCAGGAGCGCCGTTCTTCAGGAGCTGCGGATAGAAGACGTGCACGCTCGTGCCGCCCTCCTTGGGAGAGAAGAACACCTTCTGGCCGTTCTGCTCCTCCTTGTACGTGGCCTTGAGGAATCCGCTCACGTCGGTGCGCTTCTCGGACCACATGAAGAACCCGATGTGGTCGGGCATCACCGTGCCCGGCAGGGTGAAGTCGAAGCCGGTCCCCTTGTCGTCACGCGTGAGGTTGAACTCCGTCGTGTTGAACTTGGCGCCGATCTCGAAGAACGAGTTCCCCAGCTTCGATTCGGCGTCGGCGACGAAGCCGTCTTCGAGCGTGATGAACCTCGTCACGGACGTGGCCACGCCGAAGGACTTCTCGCGTTCGGTGGTGGACCCGCAGTTGTTGGACGGGGTGGAAACGCGCTTGTTGGGTCCCAGGTTGTTCCTCTTGACCTGGACGTCAACGAATTCGCAGTTCTCCAGGGTGGCGGCGTCCTCCGCGCAGTCCCTGGACACTTCGGAGGGGGTGGCGGCACCCGCCGAGTACATCAGCGGAACGGCCACGCCGGCGGCCACCACTGGAGCCAGCATGAAGGTGATGCGCTTCTTCCTGCTCCGGTGATTTCCCTTGTGACTGCTGCGTGTCATGGTGCGTCTCCTTGAGGGGGGAAGTGCGAGGGGTTGGGCTGCGGGCGTCCGTCAGCAGTCGGTGAAGACGGGATCGGGCGTCCCGTCCGCGATTCCGGCAGCGCCGGCCACTCCCGGCAGAATGACGGGTCCCTCGACGACTTCCGACGCCGTGTAGTTCTGCTCGGGGACGGCATTGGTGGTGGTGGTCGCCTCACGGGCGTTGATCTTCACTCGCCATTCGCCCGTCATGCGCTGCATCTTCGGCGTGAACTCCATGTGGAGGACTTTGCCGACCGGAACAGGTATTTTTTCGCTGTCGCTGGCGGTGACCGTATCGACGGTGATGTCGGTTGTTCCCTTGTGCTTGAGCCAGGACCCGCTCAGGGCGCCGAAGAGCCCTCCACCGGCACCTTGCTGTGTCGCGGTGTACTTGCCCTCACCCTGGCCCACGGTCGCTGTCCATTTGAACTCGGCCTCCGTCGGCTTGGTGGAGTTGGGCTCGCAGTTCGGGAAGTCGATCGAGACCTTCTCCGTGGGGCCGTCGAAGAACTCCAGCTTCGTCGTCTCGACGAAGTCGCAGGTGTCGGACTCGAAACTGGGGCCGGCGATCCCATGGCCACCAAAGTCTTCGAGGGCCTGTTTCTCGCCGTTGAGGACCTTGGTCCTTTCGCACAGCCTGATGATCTCTTCCGCCGTCTTCTCATCGGCGGCGTTGGCCGACGGCAGGAGGACGGTGGCAACGGCGGCACCCGTCGTGATCGCCGCGCCGATCGCCACGTACCGGACCTTCTTGTTCTTGAATCGCCTCTTGGCCACGCTCTTGTCTCTCTTTGAGGGGGGATTTTTATTGGGAGTTCCTTTGCCTTCCCGTTGAGAAATATTGGCGTTCGCTTCGTGGCCTCGACAGAGTCAAATGTCCCTACCGGTCGGTCACTTGGCGTGTCCATTGCCACACGCCTCGAACGTCGTCACCCCTTGCCTCGGCAGGCGCTGTGCTGTCCCGCCGAAGCCGCCAGCCCTTGCCTGACGACCCGTCAGCTAAGACCATGGGGGTCGCCGCCGCGTGTGTGGCGAAGCGTCAGGAATGCAGTCAACGCGCGTCCTCCACCACTGAAGGAGAAACCCATGGGCAAACTCGACGGACGCGTCGTCCTCGTCACCGGTGCCGCACGCGGCCAGGGTGAGCAGGAGGCGCGGCTCTTCGTCGCGGAGGGCGCCGAGGTCGTCATCGCCGACGTACTGGACGATCAAGGAGAGGCGCTGGCCAAGGAGTTGGGCGCGCGGTACGTGCACCTCGACGTGAGTCGGGAGGCCGACTGGCAGTCCGCGGTGGCCGCCGCCAAGGAGGCGTACGGGCGGATCGACGGGCTGGTCAACAACGCCGGGATCCTGCGCTTCAACGACCTGGTCAGTACGCCCCTCGAGGAGTTCCAGCAGATCGTGCAGGTCAACCAGGTCGGGGTCTTTCTCGGCATCAAGACCGTCGCGCCCGAGATCGAAGCGGCGGGCGGCGGCACGATCGTGAACACCGCCTCGTACGCGGGGGTGACGGGCATGGCGTATGTCGGCGCGTACGCCGCGACGAAGCACGCGATCGTCGGCCTGACGCGGGTGGCCGCGCTGGAGCTGGCCGGCAAGGGGATACGCGTCAACGCCGTCTGCCCGGGCGCGATCGACACCGCCATGAGCAACCCCGCCCAGCTCGATCCCGACGCGGACACGGAGAAGGCCGCCGAGGGAATCGACCGGCTGTACCGCAAGCTCGTGCCACTCGGGCGGGTCGGGCAGCCGGAGGAGGTGGCACGGCTGGTGCTCTTCCTCTCCGGTGACGACTCCTCGTACATCACAGGGCAGCCGTTCGTGATCGACGGGGGCTGGCTGGCGGGGGTCAGCGTTCTCTGACGTCCTGACGCCCCGTCAGCTATTGACCCTTCGCGAGCGCGGTGCAACAGTCGGCGAAGCAGATCTGACGCAACGTCAGATACCGATGTTGGGGACGGTGAACCTCCTTGGAATTCGGGCTCTTTGTACAGGGATACGTGGGCAAGCGGGCCGAGACCGATCCGCTCGCCGAGCACAAGGCGCTGATGGAGGAGACCGAGTACGTCATCCAGGCGGACAAGTCCGGCTTCAAGTACGCCTGGGCGTCCGAGCACCACTTCCTGGAGGAGTACTCGCACCTCTCGGCGAACGATGTCTTCCTCGGGTATCTGGCGCACGCCACCGAGCGCATCCACCTCGGGTCCGGGATCTTCAACCCCCTCGCCCAGGTCAACCACCCGGTGAAGGTCGCCGAGAAGGTGGCGATGCTCGACCATCTCTCCGAGGGCCGCTTCGAGTTCGGCAGCGGACGGGGCGCGGGCTCGCACGAGATCCTCGGCTTCATCCCCGGCGTCACCGACATGAACTACACCAAGGAGATCTGGGAAGAGACCATCGCCGAGTTCCCGAAGATGTGGCTCCAGGAGGAGTACGTCGGGTTCCAGGGCAAGCACTGGTCGCTGCCGCCGCGCAAGGTCCTCCCCAAGCCGTACGGGAAGGCGCACCCCGCCATGTGGTACGCGGCCGGGTCCCCGCCCTCGTACGCCATGGCCGCCCGCAAGGGCCTCGGCGTGCTCGGCTTCAGCGTGCAGAAGGTCTCCGACATGGAGTGGGTGCTGGAGCAGTACAAGACGGCGATCGTCGAGGCGCAGCCGGTCGGGGGCTTCGTCAACGACAACGTGATGGTGACGTCGACGGCGATCTGCGCGCCGACGCACAAGGAGGCGGTACGGATCGCCGCGGGCGGCGGCCTCCACTACCTGCAGTCGCTCGTCTTCCGCTACCACGACACGTTCCCGCGGCCCGAGGGTTTCCCGGTGTGGCCGGAGACGCTGCCCGAGTTCAACGAGGAGATCATCGAGCACCTCATCGCCGAGGAGCTGCTGATCTGCGGCGATCCGGACGAGGTGCTCACGCAGTGCAAGCGGTGGGAGGCGGCCGGGGCCGATCAGCTTTCTTTCGGGATGCCGATCGGGATCTCTCGTGAGGACACGTTGCAGACAATTCGGCTCGTCGGGGAGCACGTGATTCCGAAGATCGATACGGATCCTGTGCATCGAACCTCGCGGTTCCGGCAGAGCGCGTGAGCGCCGTAGGGCTGCGGGCCATGCGCGACTGCGGGCCGTCTGTGGCTGGTCGCGCCCACGCGGCGGAGCCGCATATGTCACAGCCCCGCGCCCCTGAAGGGCGCGTCCAACGCACCGGAGTTTAAGGAGGCGAGCTCCATGCTCGATCACGTCATCAAAGGCGCGACCGTCGTCGACGGGACGGGCGCGCCTGCCTACACCGCCGATGTGGGGATACGCGATGGGCGGATCGCGGCCATCGGTACGGTCACCGAGGCGTCCCGCACCACCGAGGACGCCTCTGGCCTCGTTCTCGCGCCCGGCTTCGTCGACCCCCACACCCACTACGACGCCCAGCTCTTCTGGGACCCGTACGCGACGCCGTCCCTCAACCACGGCGTGACGACCGTCGCCGGCGGGAACTGTGGTTTCACCCTCGCTCCCTTGAATCCCTCCCGGCCCGAAGACGCCGACTACACGCGGCGGATGATGTCCAAGGTGGAGGGGATGTCGCTGGTGGCCCTTGAGGAGGGGGCGCCGTGGAGTTGGCATTCGTTCGGGGAGTATCTCGATGCTCTCGAGGGGCGGATCGCCGTCAACGCCGGTTTCATGGTGGGGCATTGTGCGCTGCGGCGGTATGTGATGGGGCCGGACGCGGTGGGCGGGCAGCCCACGGAGCAGCAACTGGCGGACATGCTGCGGCTGTTCCACGAGTCGATGGACGCGGGCGCCTGGGGGCTGTCGACCACCCAGTCGTCCACGCACTCCGACGGCGACGGAAAGCCGGTCGCGTCGCGGCACGCGAAACCGGCCGAACTGCTCGCGCTCTCCAGGGCGGTCGCCGATCACGAGGGCACGCAGATCGAGGCGATCGTGGCGGGCTGCCTCGACCAGTTCAGCGACGACGAGATCGACCTCTTCGTGGAGATGAGCGCCTCGGCGGGCCGCCCCCTGAACTGGAACGTCCTGACCATCGACGCGGCCGTCCCCGACCGCGTACCGAGGCAACTGGCCGCAAGTGAGCGCGCCCGCAAGGCCGGTGGCCGGATCATCGCTCTGACGATGCCGATCCTCACGCCGATGAACATGTCGCTCGGCACCTTCTGCGCGCTCAATCTGATCCCCGGCTGGGGCGAGATCCTCGGCCTGCCGGTACCCGAACGGATCGCGAAACTCCGCGACCGGGACGTACGGGCCGAGATGCTGCGTCGCGCGGACAGCAAGGAGGCGGGTGTCTTCCGCCGGCTCGCCGACTTCGGGCGGTACGTCATCGGGGACACGTACAGCGCGGAGAACGAGGGTCTGACCGGCCGCGTCGTACGGGACATCGCGGCCGAACGCGGTCAGGAACCCTTCGAGTGCATCGTCGAGATCTGCGCCAACGACCAGATGCGTACGGTGCTTTGGCCCATGCCGCCCGACAACGACCCCGCCTCCTGGGCGCTGCGCGCCGAGACCTGGCAGCACGAGGACGTCATGCTGGGCGGGTCCGACGCCGGGGCACATCTGGACCGGATGTGCGGGGCGCCGTACACGACGCGGTTCATCGGGGACTGTCTGCGCGGGCGGAAGCTCGCGACGCTGGAGCAGGCCGTGCAGATGCTCACCGACGATCCCGCCCAGCTCTTCGGCCTGCGCGAGCGCGGGCGGATCGCCGAGGGGTGGCATGCCGACCTCGTCCTGTTCGACCCGGAACGCATCGACGCCGGTACGGCCACGCTGGTGCACGACCTGCCGGGAGACAGCCCGCGGTTGGACTCCAAGGCGATCGGGATCACGGCGGTCTGGGTGAACGGGGTCGAGGCGATTCGCGGGGACCAGGTGACGGGGGCGGTGCCGGGGAAGGTGCTGCGCTCCGGTCGGGACACCCGGACGGTGAGCACCAAGTGACCGAGGCGAGTAGCGAGGTGCGTACCGAGGTGAGTACGGAGTGACGGACGAGCAGCGGCTGTTCGTCGGCGGTTCGTGGGTCGAGCCGGACGGCGGTCACTACGAGGTGATCGACCCGGCGACCGAGTCGGTCGTCGGTTTGGCGCCGGAGGCCTCGCGGGATCAGGTGCTCGCGGCGGCGGCCGCGGCTCGGGAGGCCTTCGGACCGTGGTCGCGTACGTCCCCTTCCGAGCGCGCGGCGATCCTGGACCGGGCGGCGGACATCATCCAGCGCAACCTCGTGCCGTACGCCGAACTCGCCCAGGCGGAGAGCGGCGCCACGACCGGGACGGCGCGCGGGATGCAGGTCGGGGTCGGCGCGGCCCGTTTCCGGCGGTACGCGAAGGGCGCGCTGGAGCCGGTCGAGGAGGCGCTGGTCCCGCAGATCAACGAGGCGGGCCCGTTCGGCAAGGCGGCCGTCATGGGCGCCCTGGCCGTACGCCAGCCGGTGGGCGTCGTCACCTGCATCACCTCGTACAACAACCCCTGGGCGAACCCGGCCGGCAAGATCGCCCCGGCCCTGGCGATGGGCAACACGGTGGTGGTGAAGCCCGCGCCCCAGGACCCGCTGTCCGTCTACCGGATGGCGGAGGCCCTGGAGGCGGCGGGTGTCCCGCCCGGTGTGGTGAACGTCGTGTCGGGCTCGCGGGCCGGGGTCGGCGAGGCGGCGGTCGACTCGCCCGACGTCGACATGGTGAGCTTCACCGGTTCGACGGCGGTCGGGCAGCGCATCGCCGAGGTGTGCGGGCGCGACATGAAACGCCAGCTGATGGAACTCGGCGGCAAGGGCGCGGCGATCGTCTTCGACGACGCGGACGTGGCGTCGGCGGTACGGGGGATCGGGACGACGTTCTCCTTCTACAGCGGGCAGATCTGTACGGCACCGACGCGGGTGCTCGCGCAGAGGGGTGTGTACGACCGCGTGGTCGACCAACTCGCCGCGTACGCGGGCTACTTGAAGGTGGGCGACCCGCGCGCCGAAGGCACGGTCGTGGGCCCGGTGATCTCGGCGGCGCACCGGGACAGGGTCGAGTCGTACGTCGAGCTGGGCCGCAAGGAGGGCGCACGGGTGGTCGCGGGCGGCGAGCGCCCCGCGTACGACACGGGCTTCTACGTCGCCCCCACCCTCCTCGCGGACTGCACGAACGACATGCGGGTCGCTCGGGAGGAGATCTTCGGCCCGGTCGTGGTCGTCATCCCCTTCGACGAGGAGGAAGAGGGCGTCGCCCTCGCCAACGACTCCGACTACGGCCTGATCGACTACGTCTGGTCGGGGGACGTGGCGCGTGCGTTCCGAGTGGCTCGGTCGTTGCGGGCCGGCGGCGTCGGCGTGAACACCGTCGGCCGCAACATGGAGGCGCCGTTCGGGGGCTTCAAGAAGAGCGGGGTGGGGAGGGACGTGGGGTCGTACGCGCTGCACGCGTACAGCGAGATGCAGGCGATCGTGTGGCCGGGGTGAGACGCCGCCCACGGGGCCGGGTTCACCGCGCCGCACCCACCAGCCAGTCGCGCAGTTCCGCGTCGTCGCTCAGGGCGATGAGCTGCACCAGGCCCCAGTTCCCCTCATGGTTGGGCGCGGTACGCAGCCGGTCCTGCCAGTCCTCGGCGTACTCGCGCAGGACTTGAACCATCTCCTCCATGGCTTCGTCGAAGGTCGCCCCGTCGGCGACCAGCGGCAGTCCGGGCAGGAAAACCGACCAGCCGCCCGCCTCGGGGACCACCTCCGCCTTCGAGGGGCACCCCAGCGACAGGTGGCGGCGCAGCCGCTCCACGTCCACAACCGCGGCACGGCCCGATTCGCGGCGTACGGTCGCCACCCGTCCCTCTTCGGCCGCGTCGAGGAGGTCCTTCATATGCGCACGCGCCTGGCTGTAGCTCTCGTAGTGCACCGCCGACACGCTCTGTCTCCTCGCTCCTGATCCAACGTCTCCAGGGTGCTGTTCCCTGGGGCGAGTACGTCACGTACTTGCTTGTCCTGAGGTGCCTACTGTGCCTACCGGCCCGCCACCTCACCCCAACGCCCCAGAGTGTCGTCCTCGCTTTCGCCGGCCTCCGAGGATGCCGTCGCGATCCCGGCCTCGCCCCGTACCCGCGCGGATTTCTCCAGCGCCTCGGCGAGCATCTGGCGGCGCAACACGCGTGCGGTGTACGCCGAGACGTCCCCCTTGGCCTTCACGAAGGTGGCCACGTCGTCGGGCAAGCTCATCGTCACGTCGACTGTCATGTGGGCATCATGCCGCGCACGTCGTCCGGTGTCCGCCGCAGCAGCGTCCGGCCTGACCGGCTCGGCGGGAGCAACTACTCCTTGCGCCCTGTCGCGGCGACCGTGACCCCGAGGCCCACCATGGTGAGTCCGCCCACCCCGCCGACCAGGGACAGCCGCCGCGGTGACCGGGCGAACCAGCCCCGTGCGGTGGCGGCGACCAGCCCCCACACGCTGTCGGACGCCAGCGCGATGACGTTGAAGACCAGGCCGAGCAGCAGCATCTGGGCCACGACGTGTCCTTGGGCGCGGTCGACGAACTGGGGCAGTACGGCGGCGAAGAACACGATGGTCTTGGGGTTGGCGATCCCGACCGCGAACCCCTCCCACAGCGTGCGCAGACCGTCGGCCGTGGCCGCGTCACCGCTGAACGCGGCCTGCAACGAACCCCGTTGCCGCCACGCCTTCACCCCCAGGTACACCAGGTAGGCACCACCGGCCAGTTTCAGCGCCGTGAAGACCAGGACGGAACGCTCCACGAGGGAACCGATACCCAGCGCCACGGCCACGACGAGCACGTACGCGCCGATCGTGTTCCCCACGACGGAAGTCAGCGCAGCACGGCGCCCCTGCGCCAGCGCCCGTCCGATCACGAACAGCACGCTCGGACCGGGCACCACGATCAGCAGGAAGGACATGGCCGCGAAGGCGAGCAGTCGGTCGGTGGACACCATGGGGCCATGCAACACAGGGAGGGCCTACCGGCGCATCCCCTTTTCGCAGGGGGCGACCGGACGACGCGACCCGAACTGGCCCTACTCAGGCCTGGGTTGAGTACGTGTGCTCATACCCTGCGCCCGCTGCGCGGCCAGTATTGGTGCAACGGCGCGCAGCCGAGAGCGCCGGTCCGATCCAGCTGAGTCTGTTGGGGGAATTTCTCATGTCGCGACGTGTCGTTTTGTCCGTGGCCGCCGGTGTCGTCGTCCTCGCAGGTACCGGAGCGTTCGCCGTCGCCTACGCCGGGGACCAGCCTCTTTCTGTGGCGCACAGCACTGCCCGCTACGCTGCCCCCGACGGCGACCGCAGCGGCTCGTTCACCTTCACCACTGACGTCACGGCGTCCTCTGGCGTCAAGGACGTGAAGGTCCTGGCCTGGCCGGCGAACTCGTCCCTCGCCAAGCAGGGGCTGACCGCCAAGGACATGGCCGCCGTGGAGTCGGCCGTCTGCAAGCCGTCCGGTGAGGACACCGCGCGCTGCACCTACACCGTCACCGTCACCCGCGGCGAAGCCGACACATCCCCGCGCGGTCTGTGGCACGTCGCCGTCCTGGCCACCGCCGAGGACGGCGACACGATGCTGGACACCAAGGCGGCCGACTTCACCGTGGGGTGATCCAGACACGCATGTGATCGTGGCATGCGTGCAGTTCTCCCGGCTAGGCCGGGAGCAGTCGGACCTGGGCGTCAGGAAGCTTGGCCCACCAGTGGTGGTAGCGGCTGTAGACCCGGGGATCGCGGTCGGCCAGCACCGTGATCAGGGACTGCGCCTCCGCGGCGAGTCCCTCCCACGCCGCGGGCGGAAGGTCGTGGAAGGCCGTGGCCTCGATGCCGCCGTCGACCGGCCGCCACACCCCGGCGACGTAGCCGTCGACCAGCAGGGTGGGCAGGACGTCGCCGTTGTTGCGGATCACCAGCCGCCGATAGGCCGGAGGGATCACGCGGCTGCGGTCGGCGTATGCCAGCAGGGTGCTGTCCCACATGGCCATGAGCCGCGGTGGGGCCGGGGTGTCCGCGGGTGGGCGCGGGGCAGCGGGGACGTCGAACAGCGCGGTGCTGTCGGGCCCTTCGAGCTGTTCGACGGCTCCCTTGCGGTCGAGGGCGAGGAGCGCCTGGCGGATCGGTGCGCGCTGCACCGTGGCGAACTGAGCCACGTCCGCCACCGAGGCCGGACCGAACCCTTCCAGATAGCGCAGTACGAGGCTCTGCAGCGCTTCCGGCGCCGTCTCCTTCCCTGTGGGCACGGGGCCCGTCCGCGCCGCGACGTACGACGACCGGGGGGCGCCGAACGACCACGGCCCGCCCGTCGGGACGTGCAGCAACGGCGCATACGCCCGCAGCCCCCACCAGGCCCCGGGCTTCCTCTCCGCGCCGAGCCGCTCTTCGACCCACGCCTCCATCTCGGCGGCCGTCCGCGGCTGTTCGGCGAACGTCAGCAGCTGTGGCACCAGTTCGTCGCCGTCCGCCGGGGTGAGCCCCGCGGCAGCGAAGCGGTAGCCCAGACGCGAGGCGTACAGGGTCGGCTGCATCGCCTCACGGAACACCTGGTAGTCGTCGGCATGGACCGCGTGCAGTGTGATCCGCATCAGGGTCGCCTTGACGACCGCGCGCCCGGTGAAGGCGGCGTCCACATCGGCCGACGAGAAGCGTGTGAGCCGGTTCCACAACGCGAGGTACGGAGAAGCGGCGTACTGCGCCTGCAGCGCGACAACGCGACGGACCGCGTCGACAACGCTCAACGGCTGTCGTTCCAGCATCAGTTGGCGGCTGAGGGTGGCCCGGTTGAGTTCGCGCGCGGTGATCTCCACGCCGAGGATTGTGCCGTGGGCCGACCCACGGCCGCCAGGCTGATTCGCGCGCCGTGGGTTTCAGCACTGAACTGACCGGCGCGGTTCGTCATACTGCGCGCATGCACTTCGGGGTGGTCGTAGCGGTCCTTTACTGCGTGCAGTTCAGCCGGGAACTGGGCGAGAGCGAGGTCGAGCGCATCGCTCGCATGATCCTTGAGCAGCCGATTTACGACCTCACCACGGAGGAGCAGTACGCCTCGATCAAGGCGGCGCTCGCCGAGGATTCCTGGGAGCGGGACCTGTCCTGGCAGCCGCATGACGAGCCGTCGGTCCGGGACTTCCTGCGGCGTCTGCTGGAACGACTGGACGCGCTGCGGCCGTGGCAGGAGCCGCCGTTCCGCGCTCTCCGGCTGGACCGATGGCTGGACCGCTGGGAGGAGTACAAACGCGGGACCCTTCTGGCTCACGTACGGCTGGACTTCCTGCCGAAGGACCCGCTGCAGGTGCGCATGCGCCCTGTGCCCGGGGATGAGCACCAGCTGCGGGCACTGGTCCTGCGTCTGAGGTCCGGGGACGAAGTCGCCCTGGTGGCACCGCCGTTCCCGGACGACGACGCGGTGCTGATGGCGGCGCTGCCGCACCGGCCCGCGGCGACGGTGATCGAGGCGTTCCTGACCCATACGGCATACCCACGCGAGCGGGTGTCCCCGGCGGCCCGGCGCTGGTGGGAGGGACGGAGCGGCGGAACGCTGCCGCCGGGGGTGCACCCGCTGCGGGACTGAACGGCGAGCCGCCCCAGGTGGGCCCGCCAGAGGCAGCCGTCCGGCTCGGCTGCACGCCGTCTCGTCTCCGCACCTGGCACGGTGCTCCGCATCGCTCACCCTCGTATCCCACTCGTATCCCAGGAGTGCTTCAGCCGTGGTTCGGGCTCGCCTTCAGTGTGTGGAGGAGCGCGCTGAAGGCGGTGGGGGTGGCGGAGAGGATGGCTTGGGTGGGGTCGGCGCTTTCGGTGAGGTGGATGGTTTGGGGGGCGGCGGATATGTGGACGCAGGATTCGCCCTGTCCGCAGTAGGACGACTTCTGCCAGGTGCTGGCTACGTGCAGGCAGGATTCGCCCTGGGCGCAGTGGGACGACTTGTGCCAGGCGTAGGTGGGCATTGGTTCCCCTTCACAGGTCGTGTACGAGGTTGTGGATGAAGTCGCGGGACTTCGACGGTTCCAGCGCTACCTGCTCCATACGGTCCAGGAGGACGCGGTACATCGCCAACTGGGCTTCTGCATCTACGAGTACAGGGCCGTGTGACTGGTCAAGTGTGACCGTGTCGAGCTGGGGGACGGGGCCGTACGCGTAGAGGATGTTCTGCCCGGCTCCTGGATAGGCGCCGATGGCGAACGGGATCACCTGGATAGTGATGTGCTCGCGTTCGCTCTGAGCCACCAGGTGTTCCACCTGGCGCTTGGCGACGGACGGGCCGCCGACCGGCACGCGGAGGGCCGCTTCGTGGATGATCGCGCGGAATGGGATCGAGTCGCCCTTGTCCAGCAGGGCTTGGCGCTGGAGACGGTGGCTCACGCGGTGCTCGATGTCCGATCGCGAGAACTCGGGGACGACCTGCCGGAAGATCTCGCGAGCGTGGTCCGTGATCTGCAGCAGGCCGGGGATGTGCGCGGTGTTGGCCGACCACAGCATCGTGGCGTGATGCTCCAACTCGGCGATGTTCAGGAGCATAGGCGGGAGCACCTCTCGAAAGGTCTCCCACCAGCCGCGCGTCTTGTCCGTCGCGATGTCGACCAGGGCCTCGACGAAGGCCTGGTCCGAGCACGTGTACGCACGGGCCATCGCCCGGAGGCGGTCCGGGCTGACGCCGAACCGGGCTGACTCGATGTTGCTGAGTTGACCCTGGCTGACCCCGAGGGTGCGGGCCGCCTCGGTTGCGGTCATACCCGCTCGCTCCCGCATTTTGCGCAGCTCCACGGCGAGCCGCAGACGGCGTGCCGACGCGACGGGCTTCGGGGGCATGCAGAACTCCTCTTGGTCCATGCCGAGTTGAGTTGTCACTCACACGAGGGAAGTTCCTCGAAGTATTCGATGTACCGCCGGAAGACGCTGAACAGGGGCGCGGCTTGCACCTCGTACGGGCGTGTGCGGACTCGTTGGGAGTTTCCGTTCTGCGGGAGTGGGGTGCCTCGAAGGGCGGGAAGCTGCTGTGGGCCGAGTGCGGGGAGGCGCGGTGAGCGGGGCGGTGCAGGCCGTGGGAAGTGACGTGCGATGTCCGCCGTGGGCGCGCGGCGCCATACTTGGAGGTGGAGTCATGCCCGTCCACCAGGAGCAGATCATGAGCGCAGAGCGTGAGCACGGCTGGGCCGCGATGCCCCTTCCGGAGATCCGGACCGTGGACGACCTGCGCAGCGCGCTCAGCCGGTACGGGTTCCCGGGTGACCGGGAGCGCTTCGAGGAGGAACTGGCCGCAGCCATAGGGGCCTCCCCCACAGACGACTTCGAGCGCGCCGCGGCCGTGGTGAGGGCGTACCGCCACCGGGTCCGGATCAGGAACTCACCCGAGATCATGGCAGCCCTAGAGGGCGCGCGTGCCGGAGGCGGCAGCGGATGAGCGAGATCCCGCTGGAGGAGGCCGAACCCGCCAAGAAGGCGTACGGCGACCTCGCGGAGGGTAAGCGGGAAGTGGTCCGGGAGGCGCTCACGGTCATCGCACGGGAGCCGGCGGCGGGGCGCGAGATCCCCGGCTGGCGCCCGCCGTCCGTGGAGTACACCTACACGACACCTCTCGCCCACGACTCAGCCGAGGCGATCACCGTCGTGTACACGCACACTCCGGGTATGGGAGTGACGGTCGTCTACTACTTTCGCGATCCACAGGTCGTGGATCCGTAGGCCCGTGGATCATCAGCCTCTCTTCGCGGTGCCCGCCCCTTGAGTCGGGCACCGCAGCGCGTGTGCTCGGCTGCGGCTGGAGCGCGCTTGTCGGGAACTTGAGGTTCAGTTCCCGGAGCCGACGATGGCGGTGACGCGGATCTCCACGCGCATGGCGGCGAGGCCGAGGACCGTGACGCCGGTCTCGGTCCAGATCGGCGCGCGGCCGTCGAGGCGACGGCGGAACTGCTCGGCCATGACCCTGTTGTGGTCGTCGCCGATGACGTCACCTCCCGGGGCGACCTTGTGGTACGAGTTGACGTGGATGACGTCCTTCCATGTCGCGCCGACCGTGGCGAGCGTGCGCTCCACGTTGTCGAAAGCCTGGATGATCTCGTCTTCCAGCGAGTCGGGGATGACCAGGTCGTCATCCACCCCGGCCTGGCCGGAGATCTCGACCCGGTCGCCGATGCGGACGGCCCCGCTGTAGCCGAGGGCCTCGTGCAGCTTCTCGCCGTAGCCCGGAACGACGCCGAAGGTGACGGTGCTCATGATGCTTCCTCTTCCTGTTCATAGGGGTGCGTTTCCTCGTGTATGAGTTCACGCGTAAAGTGAAACTAGCACGCAATGACTTCAAGCGTAAAGTGATGGCGGACTTCGCCGGAGGGGCGGGAAGATCCATGAGCAGCAGCACGGGAGGGCCCATGAGCGGCACGGGCGAACACGAGGACGATGAGGAGCTGCGATGGCTCGACGAGCAGGAGAAGGCGGCGTGGACGGGGCTGATCTCCCTTGTCCTGCTGCTGCCCGCCAAGCTGGAGTCGCCGCTGCGGCAGGAACACGGCCTCACCCTGTTCGAGTACCTCGTGCTCAGTCACCTCTCCGAGGCCCCGCAGCGCAAGCTGCGGATGGGAGAGCTCGCCTTCCTCGCCAGCGGGTCGCTCTCCCGCCTGTCCAACGTCGTCAAACGCTGTGAACAGCGCGGCTGGGTCGTACGGACACCCGACCCGGCCGACGGCCGTTACACCCTCGCCGAACTCACCGACGCCGGCTTCGACATCGTGCACCTGGCAGCGCCCACACACCTGCGCTCCGTACGCCGCATCGTCCTCGACTCGCTCAACACCACCGACCAGAAGGCCCTCGCCCGCATCGCACAAAAACTCCGCATCGTCCCCGACGACTTCGGCTGACCTGCGACGCTGGGCCGTGTTTTAGGTTCGGCTGCCTGCGCACGCCCTGCATGCTGACCCGGTTCGATGAACTTGCGGTTCGGTTCGAGGCGACGGTTCAGGTCGCGGCGATTCATCAGTGGCTGTGGGGTTGCACCTTCCGTAGCGGCATGTGGTCCGGTGGACTTACGTCCCGATGCCTTGAGGAAGGGTCCCTGCTCGTGCATTCGTCTTTCATGCCGCCCCGCCAGGTCAAGATCGGTGATGCGGCGGCCTTTGCCGGTACCACGCCGCGGGCGATTCGCCATTACCACGAGATCGGGCTGCTCCCCGAGCCTGAGCGGGGCGGCGATGACCGTCGCCGCTACGGGTACGAGGACATGATCCGCCTGCTGTGGATTCGCAGGATGGCCGATGCCGGGATCGCCCTGGACGACATCCGTGACGCCTTCACCACCGGCACGGCTTCCGCCGGTGCGGACAGCGGAGAAGGTATCGCGGGCATCCTGGAGCGGTTGGAGGAAACCCTCGCCGAGCAGGAGGCGGAATTGCGGCGGCAACGGACCGCCGTGCAGCGGATGCGCACCGAAGGCAGCCGGATGGGCTTGCTCTCCGACTTCGTCACCGAACGCCTCAAGAGCCTGCCCGAGGGCTCCCTGCGTCAGGCGGACCTGGACAGTCTGCTGGTCACTGAGCGGATCTTCGGCCCGCTCGGCGCGGCCGTCCAGGCCACCCGCTTTGTCGTCCTGGCCACGCATCCCAGTCTGCGGGAGGATTCCGACCGCATCGATGACGCCGAGGAGGCGCTCGATGACAGTGTCGCCGTCGATGATCCACGGGTGGCTCAAGTGGCCGTCGAGCGGCACGTCTTCGAACGCGCCCTGCAGGCCGTCATCGAGGAGTCCGGCCTGGGTAAGGACGACGATGACCTCTTCGACGCCTGGGACACTTTGCACCCTGCCACCGCCGATGACGGCGAGGGCGAGGGCGAGGCCGACCTGAGCTCTGGCAGGCGGGAGGCTGACTCCATGAGCGTGTTCGAAGCCACCGGCAAGATGCCCTACGACTTCTCCCCAGCCCGCCTGCGCTGTATGGAACTGGCCGAAGAACTCTCCGCCCAAGACTCACCCGCTACCTAAAACACGGCTAGGCGTCGAGGCGTTCCGTGTAAGTCTCGGTCGGAGGGGCGGGGGTGGGGCTCGTCATGCCCGCCGACCAGAATCCCGTGGTGCCGGGAATGGGTGTCACGTCGTTGAGGTACGGGGCTGTCGCCGTGCCGGCCGGGCCTCGTACGACGGTCCAGGCGTCGCCGTCCCGGCGCAGGTACGTGCTGCGGGTCTGGTCCCGGAAGTTCCAGCCCGAGATCCATGCGGCGCGGCCCTCTGCGTCGCCCGCGATTCCGGTCAACGATCCGACGGTGAAACCTGGTTGCACCTGTGTCCAGGCCGTGCCGTCCCAGTGGGCCAGAACGGGGTTGCCGGGGCGTCCCAGTGGTCCGCCGATGCCGGCCTCGGTGCCCACCGCCCATACGTCGTCCGGGCCGGCCGGATGCAGATCGCTGATGCTCAGACGGAGGCCTGTGATCGGAGGCAGGACCGTCCACGTTCCGTTCCAGCGGGCTACGAGTCCGGACCATCCGTCGCCGGTTGCCCGGGCCTGGTCGCCGCTCACCCAGACCTCGTCCGGCGCGCGCGGTACGACCCGGTACAGGTTCGCGCTCGGGGCAGGCAGTGGGTCCAGCCATTGCCATTGCTGCCCGTCCCCGTTGAGCAGGCCGGTGCTGCCGCCGCGGCTGCCGCTGACCCACACCTGCTGGTCGGGGTCGACCGCCACCGCGTCCATCCGGACGTCCGGCTCGCCCAGGCCCGGGAACTCGGCCTCGCGCCAGGTGGTTCCGTCCCAGCTCAGCAGCGGGCTCGTGCCCTCGTCGGCAGGCAGGCCCACACTCCACGCCGTGGTGGCGCTGACAACGGCGACGTCGCTCAACCGCGTGTGGGTCAGATGCGACAGGTCGGTCTTCGACCAGGCGCTGCCGTCCCAGAGCATAGCCAGCCCTCGGCCCTGCGACGGCCCGGCGCGGCCCTCCTCGCCCACGGCCCAGGCCAGTTCGGGTCCGGCAGCGGCGATGCGGCGCAACTGCGCGGCCGGGGTACTGCCGGGCGCCGGCACGGCCTGCCAGCTTTGCGTACGGGACGCCGGTGCGTCGGCCCGGACCGGGCTGCCCGGACCGAGCGTGAGCCCCGAAAGCACGCCGATCGTTCCTGCCACGAATCGTCTGCGTCTCACTGCTGGGTCCTTCCGTATGGGTAGGAGGCACCACCGTGAAACAGACAAGTCCAGAGGTCTAGGCGCGCACGTGACAAAATCGGGCCCAACTGCCCGAGACGGAGGGGGAGTTCATCCTGGATGGTCCGCCCAGGCCGGGACCTGGGCGGACCATTGCTGCGTCGCTACATCACTGCGGCAGCTTCGGCTGGGGGTGGCTGACGGGGTTGCACGGCTTGACCGGGCCCTTGATGAACGTCTGCCTGAAGGCGTGGCTCGACTGCATTTCGGATCCCTTCGGCTTGGGGCCGGGCAGGTTCTCCTCGACCAGGTACGCGTCGGCATGCGTCATGACGTACTTGTAATCCCACTTGCCGTCGCCGGACTTCTTCTGCTTCAGGTGCTCACCCCGATCGAGCTGGCACGTCTTGCCCGGGGGAACCTTGTCGATGATCGCTGTGAAACCGGCTGCCCGGATCTTGCGCGCCAGCTTCTCGAAATGCTGGGGATCGCCCCACCAGTCGAGGTCGCGGAGTGAGACGGTCAGGGTGCCGTCCGGATTCTTCTCCACCGCGTAGGCCGGGGTCTCCGTCCCGTTGGGCACCGCCACCGTCACGCCTGCCGCGATCGCGGCCGCCGCCAGCCCCAACGCGAACCGCTTCTGCACGCGGCGCTTGCGCCCGCCGGTGCGTTCTCCTGTCATCGTCCGCCAACTGCGCATCAGGTGTTCCTCACGCTGGATCCGCCGGCCGACGGGGAAGTCCCGCTCAGCCGGTACGGCCAGCAGTCGGCGCAGTTCCTGGACGTCGCCGTCCTGGTGCTCGTCCCTGCTCACCACGGTCCCCTTCCGTTTTCTCCGCTCGGCCGGACCGCCTCGTGGCGGTCACCTGTTTGCTGCCGTCTCGCCGCCGCAGGTTCCGTGTCCTGGTCAAGATTCTTCTGCGCCAGCTTCTCCAGCCGGCGGCGCGCCCGGGACAGCCGGGAGCGGACGGTGCCCACCGGCACCCCCAGCGCCTCGGCAGCTGCGGCGTAGTCCAGCCCGGCCCACACGCACAGCGCCAGCACCTCGCGGTCCGGCCGCGACAGCTGGGCAAGTGCCGTGCGTACGGCGGCTATTCGCTCCTGGTCCTCCAGCCGGTCGACCACCTCGTCGGCGAAGTCCGGCAGCAGTCCGGGCGGCGGCATGCGCTCCATCAGGGCCCGGTGCCGTCGGGCCGTGCGCCATCGGTGGTGCACCACGTGCGTGGCGATCCCCAGTAGCCACGGCAGCAGGCTTCCGCCGTGCGGCTCGACTTTCTCCCGCATCCGCCAGGCTTCGAGGAAGACCAGCGAGACGCAGTCCTCGGCGACCGACCAGTCCCCGGTCAGGCGAAAGCAGTGGTTGTACACCGCCCGCCCGTGCTCGCGGAAGAGCACCCTGAAGGAGTTCTCGTCGCCCGCTCGGACGCGGGCCCGGAATGGTGGCTCCATGCCTGGCTCTGCCACGCGGCCCCCCTTGGGTTCCATGTGACGTGCGTCACGTCCAAGGGGGCGCGTCAATCCTCCAGATCCACCCGCACCGTCAGCAGATCCGTCCCCACCAGCCGCACCGCTGTGCTGTTCGCGCGGGGCAGGGTGCGCAGGCGGGCGATCGGGTCGTCGTCGGGGAGCAAGTGGGCCGTACCGGTGTGCCAGCGGCCCTTGATGCGGACCCGGACTCTCGGGTTCGCCTGGATGTTCCGTACGTACTGCGACTTCTCGCCGTACTCGGAGACGATCCAGAACTCGTCCCCGACCCGGCTTCCGCCGAGCGGGGTCCGGCGCGGCTGGCCCGACTTCCGCCCCGTGGTCTCGAGGAGCGTCTGAAAGGGCAGCCGCCTGGACAGCGGGTTCGCGACCCACCGCTGGAGCGTTGTGACGGCGCGGAACTTGAGATCGTGGAAGCGCGACATAAGGCCCTGGTCCTTCTCGTCGGTGACCCGAGGAGTCTCCCAGGCGACATGTTCCATCGACTCCTACGACCGACCCCTATCGCCCCAAGAAGATCGGGTTCGTGAACGCCGCCAGCGCCCCCGGCAGCGGCGCCACCGCCGCCTCGTGCCGCAGTTCCGCCCGTACGTACGCCGCGTACTGAGCCGTCGTACGCCACTCCACCGTGCCGGAGCCCGAGACCGGCAGGACGGGGCTGGTGTGCAGGACGCCCTGGTCCGTGACGAAGCGGGCCGTGCAGCGGGGGGCGCCCGTGACCTCCAGGCGGACCGTGACCGGGTCGTCGCGGTCCACCTTCAAACGGCCGCCGATTCCCGCGTGTTCGCCCTTCGGGCCGTACGCGGTGAAGTCGAGCGACACCGACTTGGACTCGGCGATGTAGGAGCGGCCCGCCTTCAGGCCCTCCTGGATGGACTCGCGGGTGAGGTCGTCGGCGAGGACGACCGTCTGGGGGGTGCCGACGGGGTCGGGGTGGCGGTGGGCGTCGCTGTTGCCCATCGCCGGGATCCAGCCGCGGCCCTCCCGGACCGAGGCGACCAGCATGCCGTCCCAGTCGGCCAGGGAGACCTCGTCGTCGGGCCCGTACGGGCCGTTCCACACCTCGACCACGTCCGCCTCGCTGAAGCCGAACTTCCAGTTGCAGCCGATGCAGGTGGCGTGCGGGTGGGCGGGGACGACCAGGCCTCCGGAGCGGCGGATCTCGCGCGCGTACTTGCCGAAACGGTTGTCGCGGGCGCGGTAGCGCCAGTCGATGAACGTGCCGGGATCCGTGCCGAGCGCGACGACATGGCCGTTACGCGTCGTGACCTCCTCGCCCAGCAGGACCAGCAGCTCGTCGCCCGCTACGTCGGACCAATGGGCATGCGCGGCATGGGTGTTGTGCTCGGAGGTGTTGATGAAGTCCAGGCCGGCCTCGCGGGCGAGGGCCGCGATCTCGGCGGGGGTGCGGCGGCCGTCGGAGTACCAGGAGTGCAGGTGGCAGTCGCCGCGGTACCAGGTGCGACCGCGGCCCTTGGCGCGTGTGGGCGGGTATTTCGGCTTCACGGTGGTGCCGGGTTCGCCGTAGGTGAGCGTGATGGTGATCTCGTACGGGAGTCCCTGTGGGGCCACGGTGTAGGGGCCGAGCGCGATGTACCAGGTGCCCTCGCGGACCGGGCCGGGGATGTAGCCGGGCGTGGCGTCGTCGGCGCGGATGAAGAACTCCGTGCGCGCCCCGCCCGACCAGCCGCGGAATCCCTTGCCGCCCAGTTCCGTGCCGCGCTGGTCGAAGATGCCGATGTCGAGCGCGTTGCCCGCGGTGCCGGCCGGGACGGAGGGCTTCTCGTAGGTGTACGCGACCTTGATCTCCCGTACGCCGTCCGGGACTTCGACGGGCAGGTACACGAAGTCGGGGGAACCGGTGGGCAGCGTGCCGCGCACCGTCCTCGTCTCGTGGTCCGCTGCGGCGTCGGCGGCCTCGCTCGGGAAACTCACGCTTCCCAACGTAAGCGCGGCGGCGGCTCCCGTCACGAACAGGGCGCGTCTTGCGATGCCGTGGTCGTCCTCGCACATGCTGCTGCTCCCAAGGTGTCGGGTGTGACGGTTCGGGTGTGGCCCGGGTGCTGCGGGGTGACACGTACCACCCTCGTATTCACCCGTGAACTCCCGTACAAGGGAAGGGAATCGGCACGTTTCGCGCAGCGGTCGGCGTGCGGGAGCGGGCCGGGGCGTGAGGGCAGGGCGCTGGGGCGGTGCGTGGGGTCGTACGGCGGGAGCGATTGACTTCGGAATACGTTCCGAAGTACCGTCCGAAGCATGTCCACACCCACGGTCTCGTTCTCGGAGCTCTCGAAGAACTCGAAGCGTGTCGCCGAGACACTCGACAAGGCTCAGCGTGTGCACATCACGCGTCGGGACGGCGAGGACCTGTACCTCACGACGGCGCGGCACGATCAGCAGCGCGAGGAGACGGCCGACATCACGGCCAAGCTCCTCGGCGCTCTCGTCGGCATAGACGGCGGCGCGCGGGCCATACTGCGGGCTTTGCCCGCGGTCTTCCCGTGGGTTCGTCATCTGTCGGCCGACGAGCTACGGGAGTTCGTGACGGAGCTCATCGACGCCACGAACGACGCCGCCCACCTGGACGTCCACGCCACCCTCCACCGGGTCGTCGTCGAGTGGCGGGCGACGGCACGCGTCCTCGCGGACCCGGAGCTGACCGCACAGCTCACGCGCCGCCTGCCCGACGAGGACCACGGCGAGGTGACGGCCCCGTGAGTCCCAAGCGCGGCGACGACGTCGCACCGCCTGCAGTCGGCGAGGAATGGCGCTTGCGGTTCGCGACGAATGACGCGGCCAAGGGCTGGGGCGAACTCGGCGCCGAGGCGCCCGGGAACACACGGCGCTGCTACGAGGCACTGCGCGCCGACCCGTTGTCGCACGCGGACCCGGACCGCCAGCATCGCCTGCGTGGGTCCCTTGCTACCAGGAACCTGGGCGGTCGCGAGTATCCCCAGTGGGAGTACGAGGTGACGGCGGGCGGTCGCGTGCGCTACCTCGTGGACGAGCCGCGCCGAACTGTGCACCTCGTCTACGCATCGCCCCGGCATCCGAAAGACACCGAGTAGCCCTGAGGGCCTGATCAAAGCGATCGTATGCTCGAAGGATGACGACTTCCGCGAGTTCCGGAACCGGGCCCACTGCGAACGCCATGCGACGCGCCCTCAAACGTGCCCGCGACGGTGTCGCGCTCGATGTCGGTGAGGCGGGCGTGCTGCTCCAGGCTCGGGGGGAGGATCTCGATGACCTTGTCGCCTCCGCCGCGCGGGTTCGGGATGCGGGGCTGGCGGAAGCGGGGCGGGCCGGGGTCATCACGTACTCGAAGAGCGTGTTCATTCCGCTGACCCGGTTGTGCCGCGACAAGTGCCATTACTGCACCTTCGTCACCGTTCCCGGCAAGCTGCGGCGGGCCGGGCACGGGATGTTCATGTCGCCGGACGAGGTGCTCGACATCGCGCGGCGCGGGGCCGAACTCGGCTGCAAGGAAGCCCTGATCACCCTCGGCGACAAGCCCGAGGAGCGGTGGCCCGAGGCGCGGGAGTGGCTGGACGCGCACGGCTACGACGACACCATCGCGTACGTACGCGCCATCTCGATCCGCATCCTTGAGGAGACGGGGCTGCTGCCGCACCTCAACCCCGGGGTCATGTCGTGGACCGACTTTCAGCGGCTCAAGCCCGTCGCGCCCAGCATGGGCATGATGCTGGAGACCACCGCCACCCGGCTGTGGTCCGAGCCGGGCGGCCCGCACTATGGCTCGCCCGACAAGGAACCGGCGGTGCGGCTGCGGGTGCTGGAGGATGCGGGGCGGTCGTCCGTGCCGTTCACCAGCGGGCTGCTGATCGGGATCGGGGAGACGTACGAGGAACGCGCCGAGTCGCTGTTCGCGTTGCGGAAGATCTCGCGGGCCTACCACGGCATCCAGGAGCTGATCATCCAGAACTTCCGCGCCAAGCCGGACACGGCGATGCGCGGGATGCCGGACGCCGAACTGAACGACCTCGTCGCCACGGTGGCCGTCGCGCGGCACATCATGGGTCCTTCCGCCTGCCTCCAGGCGCCGCCCAATCTCGTGGACTCCGAGTACGGGCGGCTCATCGGCGCCGGTATCGACGACTGGGGCGGCGTCTCGCCGCTCACCATCGACCACGTCAATCCGGAGCGGCCCTGGCCGCAGATCGACCAACTCGCCGAGCAGTCCCGGCAGGCGGGCTTCGAGCTGCGCGAACGGCTGTGTGTGTACCCGGAGTTCGTGCAGCGCGGCGAGCCCTGGCTGGACCCGCGGCTGCTGCCGCACGTACGGGCCCTTGCCGACCCGGAGACCGGCCTGGCGAACCCCGACGCCGTCGTCGAGGGCCACCCGTGGCAGGAGCCGGACGAGGCGTTCACCTCCTCCGGCCGCACCGACCTGCACCGCACCATCGACACCGAGGGGCGTACGGGCGACCGCCGGAACGACTTCGACGAGGTGTACGGCGACTGGGAGGCGCTGCGCGAGGCGGCGGCGCCCGGGATGGTGCCCTCGCGCATCGACACGGACGTGCGGGCGGCCCTCACGACGGCGGCCGACGACCCGACCCGGCTCACCGACGACGAGGCGCTGGCCCTGCTGCACGCCGACGGGCCCGCCCTGGACGCGTTGTGCCGTATCGCGGACGACGTCCGCAAATCGGCGGTCGGCGACGACGTCACGTACATCGTCACCCGGAACATCAACTTCACCAACGTCTGCTACACCGGCTGCCGTTTCTGCGCCTTCGCCCAGCGCCGCACGGACGCCGACGCGTACACCCTCTCGATGGACCAGGTAGCCGACCGCGCCCAACAGGCCTGGGAAGTCGGGGCGGTCGAGGTCTGTATGCAGGGCGGTATCCACCCCGACCTGCCCGGCACCGCCTACTTCGACATCGCGCGCGCCGTGAAGGAACGCGTCCCCGGCATGCACGTACACGCCTTCTCCCCCATGGAGGTCGTCAACGGCGCGACCCGCACCGGGATGTCGATCCGCGAGTGGCTGACCGCCGCCAAGGAGGCCGGCCTCGGCTCCATCCCCGGCACGGCCGCCGAGATCCTCGACGACGAGGTCCGCTGGGTCCTCACCAAGGGCAAGCTGCCCACGGCGACCTGGATCGAGGTCGTGACGACCGCGCACGAGCTGGGCATCCGCTCCTCGTCCACGATGATGTACGGGCATGTGGACCAGCCCCGCCACTGGCTCGGCCACTTCCGGACGCTGTCGCGGATCCAGCAACAGACGGGCGGTTTCACAGAGTTCGTGACGCTGCCGTTCATCCACACCAACGCGCCCGTGTACCTGGCGGGCATCGCGCGCCCCGGCCCGACCATGCGCGACAACCGCGCGGTGGTGGCGATGGCGAGGTTGTTGCTGCACCCCCACATCCCCAACATCCAGACCAGCTGGGTGAAGCTGGGCACGGAGGGCGCGGCCGAGATGCTCCGCTCCGGCGCCAACGACCTTGGCGGCACCCTCATGGAGGAGACCATCTCCCGTATGGCGGGATCCAGTTACGGCTCGTACAAGTCCATCAAGGACCTGATCGCGGTGGCGGAGGCGGCGGGCCGTACGGCGCGCCCGCGCACAACGCTGTACGGGGAGGTCCCGGAGGAACGGCAGCGGGCGGCGTCGGCTTCGGACGGGCATCTGCCGGAGCTGCTGCCGGTACTGGACTGAGACGTGGACTGAGCTGTCCCACCGAGCAGGGGGAGGAGGTGCGTGCCCGTGCCCATCCGACGAAGGCGGCCCCGACGACGGCTGTCCCCGTGGGCCTGGATCACCGCGCTGACCCTCGGCGCCGTCGTGGTGGTCGCCGCCCTGGCCGTACGCGCCGAACAGGCGGCCCAGCCGAAGCCGACGGCGTCCGCGAGCCCCTCCGCCTCGCCGAGCCCGTCCGCGCCGGTGGCCGTTCCGGACGGCTCGGGTACGGGGCGGCGCATCGTCTACTCCCTGGAGCAGCGCCGGGTGTGGCTGGTCGACTCCGGCCAGGACGCCCGCCGTACTTTCACGGTGTGGCCGGGATCGGTGAGCCCGCTGCCGGGCACGTACACGGTCACGTTCCGCAACGCTTCCGCGACCGGCTACGACGGGGTGGCCATCGAGAACGTCGTCTACTTCGCCACCCGCTCCGGCGTCTCGATCGCCTTCTCCAACGCGGAGGACGGCTCGTCGCCGCCGCCCGCATCCGGAGTCGAGACGGGCGGCATCCGCGTCCGCGGCGCCGACGGGGACGCCGTCTGGGGTTTCGGTACGACGGGGACAACGGTTTCGGTGGTCGACTAGCCGTCGTCACCGCCCCCCGTCGCACTCCCCGTCGCCCCCGGCAGATGCACCACCAGCAGCACCACCCCGCTCAGCACGAAGACCCGGAGGGCGGCGTCCAGGCCGTTCCAGTCCTCCGACTGCCACATGGAGAACCACTCGCCGCCGATGGCGATGAAGCCGGCGCCGAAGAGGAGCATCGTCATGAGCAGGCCGGCGGTGCTCGCACGGCGGGCGCGGGTGAGGTCCATGCTGCGCAGGCCCGTGGCGTAGAGGGCCGTGGCGGTGATGAGAACGAGGGCGGCCAGGGTCTCCCAGGCGATGATGGCGACGTAGGCGATGTCCTGGAGGGTGCGGGACTCGATCGCGCGCCACATCAGGTCGTCGTCCTTGAAGGTGGTGTCCATGGCCAGGACATGGCGTACGAACTGCTGGTTCGTGCCGTAGTCGGTGATGTTGCCGAACGCGACCAGCGCCATGTAGAGGGCGACCGTGCCTGTGAGCAGGGCCGCCGTGACGGGAAGTGCCCGTCCGCTTCCGGTCTTCGTCATGAAAGTCCCCCTGAAGTCCCCATGAAAGCCCCCTGTGATGAGTCAAGGTGTATCAAGTCCCTTGAAGGGCAAGGGCGTTGGACTCTTGTCTATTCCCCGTTCCGCCGTCTTCTCGCCTGAGTACGCGCACCTCGCACCACCGCACGTTCCCGCCCAGAATTCGCAAATCGTTCCGGCCCTCAACCGACTGTTCCCGTTCGATTACAGTGCTGAGCTGTCAGCCGTACGGGAGGGGGCCGTACGGGACAGCAGCCGTGCGGGACGGGATCTTCAGGAGGCCTCGGTGGGTGCGACGTCCGGTGCCGTCTGGGGGCGGGTCGAGCAGCAGGACTTCCGCAGTCGGGTGCGGGGTACCCTGCTGGGCGCGGCCCTCGGTGATGCGCTGGGCTCGCCGGTCGGGGAGCTCTCGATGGAGGAGATCCGCGAGGCGTACGGCGCGGAGGGAGTCGTCGATCTGCCCTTCGGCTATGGCAGACGCGGCACCGTCACGCATCTGACCCAGCTCACCCTCTTCAGCCTCGACGGGCTCATCCGCGCTCAGGTCCGCCGGGACACGGGCGCCTGGCACCCGCCGACCGATCTGCACCGCGCATACCTCAGATGGGCCGCCACGCAGCACGACTGGGGTCCCGACGAGCGCCGCAAGGAGGACGGCTGGCTGGCCCGCGAGGAGTGGCTGTACGCCCGCCGTGACCCCGCCCGCGCCTGCCTGATCGGCTTCGCCGACGACATGATGGGCACCCTGGACGCACCCAAGAACCAGAAGGAGACGGGCCCCGAGGCCGCGGCCCGTTCCGCGCCCTTCGGGCTGCTCGTCGGCTGGGAGCCGCAACTGGTGATGCAGCTCGCCGTCGAGTGCGCGGCCCAGACCCACGGTCACCCCACCGCCTACCTGTCGGCAGGCGCGTACGCCCTGATCGTGCACGGACTCGCCCGCGGCGAGAGCCTCGACGCCGCCGTGCAGCGCTCGCTCCAGGTGCTCGCCGACTGGCCGGGGCAGCAGCCGGTGACCGACGCCCTGCAGTACGCGCTGGGTGCCGTACGGCAGGGCATGCCCACGCCGGCCCGGATCGACGAGCTCGCCGGAGAGGGCACGGCCGAGGGGCTGCTGTCGGTCGCCGTGTACTGCGCGCTGGTCGGCGAGGACACCCGGCACGGGCTGTGCCTCTCGGTGAACCACGGCGGTCCCTCGGGCGCCGCCGGAGCGCTCACCGGCGCCCTGCTCGGCGCCCTGCACGGCGAGACGGCCCTCCCGCCGGCCTGGCTCGCCGAACTGGAGGGCCGCCCCACGATGCTCGTCCTCGCCGACGACTTCGCGATGGAGATGACCCAGGGGCCCGCGCTGCACGGACCGGCCGGCTCGTCGCCGGGGTGGCTGGCCCGGTATCCGCGGGCCTGAGTTCTTCCGCGTCCCAGCTGTTTCGCGAGGCTCCGCGCGCAGATGCGACCGGCAGACGTGACCGACAGGTGTGACTGACGCCACAGGGACGTGGAATGCCGAGCGGACAGGGCTGGTTGTGGAACTTTCCCTACGTGCCCGGATACGGGCCGGTGACACCGAGGCCTTCGCCGAGCTGTTCGGCGCGCACGCCCGCGCCGTGTACAGCCATGCCGCCCGACTGACCGGAGACCGGGGCGCCGCAGAGGACGTGGTGTCCCTGACCTTTCTGGAGGCGTGGCGGCTGCGGGAGAAGCTGAGACCCGAGGCCCCTGAAGAGGGCGCTCTGGACGCCGAGTTGACCGAGTCTCGCGAGTGGTCCGAGAGCGACGGCCTGCGGCCCTGGCTGTACGGCATCGCCACCAACGTCCTGCGCAACACCCGCCGAGCCGCCCGCCGGCACAGCGCCGCGCTCGCCCGGCTCCCCGGCCGCCCGGCGGACCACGACACCGTGCCCGACTTCGCCGACGAGCTCGTCGGCCGCATGGAGGACACCGAACGGCTGGCCGCCGCCCGCACCGCGCTCGGCCGGCTCCGCAGACCCGAGCGCGAAGTTTTCGCGCTGTGCGTCTGGTCGGGGCTGAGTTACGCGGCCGCCGGCGAGGCCCTCGGCGTGCCGGCCAGCACCGTACGGTCGCGGCTCTCCCGCGCCCGCGTGCGCCTGCGTCGCCTGGCAGACGAGGAGCTTGCCCGGGGCGCGCCCGCCGTCCGGCCGTCGGAAGAAGCGAGACCCCAGTCCCGCACCGGACAGGTACCGGGTGGCCGCCCCGCAGCGGCCCGGTCGACACAGGAGAAGTACCGATGAACCCCGAAGAGCGCGAAGAACTGGCCAGGCTGCTGCCGAGCCCGGGCGACCCGGTCCTGACGAGCGACCGCCATGACCTGCTGAAGGACCATCTGATGCGAGAGCTCACCCAGGCCACCCCGGAAGTCCAGGGCAACCGGGACACCCTGACGGCCCCCGCGCCCCGGAAGCCGTCACCCCGCCGCCGGTTCGCCATGATCGCCGTACCCCTCGCCACCGCGACTGCCGTCGCCGCCGCAGTCGTCATCGGTACCGGCGCATTCGAGACCCCCACCCCTGACCAGAAGGCCGTCGACCTCCTGAACCGCATCGCCACGGTCGCCGCCGCGAAGGAGTCCGTGCCGGTCCGCGACGACCAGTACGTCTACATCCGCACCCAGGGCTCCATGAAGATCACGGACGAGGACATCCGGATCTTCCGCGACTCCCGCTGGAACGCCGTCGACGGCAGGCGCGAAGGACTCAGCCGGATGACGGTGCTGAACGGCCCGCCGCCCCGCCCGCGGGACCCGCTCGCCGGGTACGCCAAGGGTACGAGGGACATGACGCTGGGCATCGACCCGAACGTCACCACGTACCGCGAGCTGGAGGCGCTGCCCACCGACCCCGACGTGCTGCTGGAGAAGATCTACGCCGACACGAAGGGTGAGGGCTCGAGCCGCGAGTCGGCGGCGCTGGAGACGATCGGCGACATGCTCGACGACGCGACGCTCCTCCCCGAGGTGGGCGCCGCGCTCTACCGCGCCGCCGCGAAGATCCCGGGCGTCAGGGTGGTCGAGAACGCCAAGGACTTCGCCGGCCGCCCGGGTATCGGCCTGAGTTTCAAGGAACGCGACGACCACGCCGTGTGGGTCTTCGACAGGAAGTCCCTCAACTACCTCGGCTCCGACGTGGAGGCGCTGCTCGGAGTGGGAGTCGTCGACAAGGTCGGTGAGACACCCAAGAGTTGACGCTTCATCAGCGCGAGTTCCATCAGCGCGAGGGCGACCGCTCCCACGGGAACGGTCGCCCTCGCCGCAAGCGCCCAACTGCCGTACGGAAGGAACTCAGTCCTTGACCGGCGCCCCCACCACGCCGTCCGCCGCCCCAGCCGGAGTCGGGATCGCCGCGGCCGCCGAACCCGGGCCGTCGTCATCGTTGTTGATCTTCGCGAGGACCGCGTCCCGCTCCGGGGTGTCCTCCGGCTTCACGTACCCGATGAGGATGTAGAGGACGAGCGAGACGGCGAGCGGGACCGAGACCTGGTACTGGAGCGGGACGCCGCCGTCGACGTTCCAGTGGATGGGGTAGTTGACCAGCCAGAAGGTGACGAGGCCGACGCCCCAGCTGATCAGCGCGGCCGTCGGCCCGCTCTTGCGGAACCAGGGCAGCAGGCCGAGCATCAGCGGGATCGCGATCGGGCCCATGAGCCCTGCGACCCACCTGATGACGACCGTGATGATGTCGCCGAAGAAGTCGGAGTTGACCTGCGTCGCGATGGCCATCGACAGACCGAGGAACAGCAGCGTGGCCCAGCGCGCGGCCAGCAGCCCGGTCCGGGTGTCCCACTGGCGTACCTTCCGCGAGACCGCGGGCATGATGTCGCGTGTGACGACGGCGGCGATCGCGTTGGCGTCCGACGAACACATCGCCATCGTGTGCGAGAAGAAGCCCACGATCACCAGGCCCAACAGGCCGTGCGGCAGCAGCTGTTCAGCCATCAGGGCGTACGAGTCCGCCGGCACGTCCGTCTGGATGATCAGCGGCGCGACCCACATCGGGAAGAACAGCACCAGCGGCCAGATCAGCCACAGTGCGGCGGACAGGGCGGCCGAACGCGTCGCGGACTTCGGGGAGTCCGTGGCCATGTAGCGCTGGGCCTGGTTCCACATGCCGCCGTTGTACTCGAAGGTCTTGATGAACAGGTACGCGATCAGGAAGACCATCATGTACGGCCCGGCCAGCGGCTCGGCGTGCCCGTCGAGCGCGGGCTCGTCCCAGACGCTCCACAGCGTGCTGAAGCCGCTCAGCTCGACCATGACGGCGATCAGCATCGCGATACCGGCGACGAACTGGATGATGAACTGCCCGAGTTCGGTCAGCGCGTCCGCCCACAGACCGCCGACCGTGCAGTAGACGGCCGTCACCGCACCGGTGATGAGGATGCCCGTGTTGAGCGAGACCCCGGTGAACACCGACAACAGGGTTGCGATCGCCGCCCACTTGGCACCGACGTCCACGATCTTCAGCAGTACGCCGGACCAGGCGAGCGCCTGCTGGGTGGGCAGGTTGTAACGGTTCTTCAGATACTCCAGCGGGGAGGACACGTGCAGCCGTGCGCGCACGCGGTTGAGCCGGGGTGCGAAGAGTTTCGCGCCGATCGCGATGCCGATGGCGATGGGGAAGGACCAGGTGACGTAGGAAGTGACGCCGTACGTATAGGCGATGGCCGCGTAGCCCGTGAACATCACCGCGCTGTAGCCGGACATGTGGTGCGAGATGCCGGACAGCCACCACGGCATCTTGCCGCCTGCGGTGAAGAAGTCGCTGACGTTGTCGACGCGTTTGTGGGACCAGACGCCGATCGCGACCATCACACCGAAGTAGCCGATCAGCACGGTCCAGTCGAGACCGTTCATATGCACCCTCCCGCGATCCGCCTTGTGAACTGCGCTGAACTGCAGTGACGTGCACGGCACTTCACCGGCGCAGGCCAAAGCGGCCGCGAAGTGCCCGCTCATCGTGGGTTCGGCGGGTATGCGGCGACAACTGCTCGGCAGGTCAAGAGGGAGCAAAAAAGTTCTGCTTGATGACCTAGATTCACATCCATGACCGGCTGTGCGGAGGCCGGTAGCGCGGCCTAACGCATCAATTCACCCGCGTTCACCAGCAAGGACTGCCCGGTGATGGCGCGAGCCCGGTCGGACGCCAGGAACACGGCGGCATCCGCCACGTCTCCGTCGGTGGCCAGCTCGGGCAGGGCCATGCGGCTCGTGAGGCGTTCCCGTACTTCTGCCTCCGGTACGCCCTCCGTATGCGCCGAGAACTGGACGTACGCCTCGACCGGCGGGCCCCACATCCAGCCCGGCAGCACGGTGTTGACCCGTATGCGATGCGGGCCCAACTCCCTTGCCAGGGAGTACATCGCGCTCGTCAGGGCGCCCTTCGAGGCCGCGTACGCCATCTGTCGCACCTGAGTGGGGGCGGCGACGGCCGACTGAGTCCCGATGAAGACCACGGACCCGCCGTGTTCCTTCAGTGCGGGCAGGCAGGCGCGGGTCATCCGCAGCGTGCCGAGCAGGTTCACGTCGATGACGGACTGCCAGGTGGCGAAGTCCGCGTCCGCGAGACCGCCGAAGTAACTGTCCCAGGCGGCGACATGGACGACGGCGTCGAGCCGCCCGAACCGCTCGGCCGCGAGCGCGGCAAGCGCCTCGCACTGGGTCTCGTCGGTGATGTCGGTCGGGCGGTGGGCGGTGTGCGTGCCGTCGGGGTCGATCTCCGCCGCCGACTTGGCGAGATTCGCCTCCGTACGCGCTCCGAGCACGGCGTTGCCTCCGTCCCGTACGACGGCCGCCGCGACCTGGTGTCCGAGCCCGGCGCCGACTCCCGAGACGATCACGGTCCTGTCCGCGAGCAGTGACATGCCGGGGCCTCCCTGACTCTGGCGAGCTTTCTGACGGGGCGTCAGAGTATGGGCGTCCGCCGGAGGAAGGAAGAGGAAGGAACGGGGAGGAAGGGGAGCGGCATCCGCGGACGGCCGCCGCGGCCCGGAGGCCGTTCGCCTGACTGCCGTGCGGCGAGGGCGGGGCCTGCGCCAGACACGTGCAGGGCCGCTGGCCGGCAGACAGGTGAGTGATCGGTGCTGCTGTCCCAGGACGGCTGAGGGGGAGGGTTTTCTCCCTGGATCAGCCGCTCCCAGGAAGGAATTCTCCCCTTATGAGGAAGAGAGGCGAATGCCAGCTTGGGCGTCGTCGGCCACTGTCCCCTCCCCGTTGGAAGCAGCCCATGGCCCATGGGCGACGCGGCAGACACATGAACTGAAGCACAGGCCGATCCGCCGGCGAAAGGCGAAACCGATGACCAGGCAGGACGAGGTTCGCGGCTTCCTCACCACGAGGCGTGCGAGGATCACGCCCGAACAGGTCGGACTGACCGATCTCGGAGGAGAACGCCGGGTTCCCGGTCTGCGCCGCGAAGAGGTCGCGTTCCTGGCAGGCATCAGCGTCGATTACTACACGCGTCTCGAACGCGGAAGGATCCGGGGCGCGTCGGACAGCGTGCTCGACGCGCTCGCTCGTGCTCTGCGACTCACGGCCGCCGAGCGAGACCATCTGTTCGATCTCGCACGCGGCCACACGGCACCCGCTCCGCGCCGGGCCGCCCCCGCTCGCCGTGTCCGGACATCGGTGCAACGGGTCCTTGACGCGCTGCACGTCCCGGCTGTCGCACAGAACGCACGGCAGGACCTGATCGCGGCGAACGGGCTCGGGAGAGCTCTGTACGTCACGCCGTTCGACAGCGCCGACCGGCCGCCGAACCTGGCTCGCTTCGTTTTCCTGGACCACCGTGCCCAGGCGTTCCACCCCGACTGGGACCTCACCTGCCGAGTCACGGCGGCGACCCTCCGCGCCGAAGCGGGACGCACCCCGCTCGACCCGGCGCTCACCGCTCTGATCGACGAGCTCCGGGCAAGGAGCCCGGTCTTCCGTGAAGTATGGGCTCACCACGACGTACGTGCGCACCACACCGGAGTGAAGCAGTTGCGTCATCCGGTCGTGGGGGACCTCACCCTTGCCTTCGAGACCCTCGATGTGCAGGCCGACCATGGACTCTCGATCATCGTCTACGGTGCCGGACCGGATACGTCGACGGCCGTCAAGCTGGCTCACCTGAGCAGATGGGCCGCCGGGACCGGGGAGACCTCCACGAGTGACGCGGAGGCCGTGAGGGCCTGAGCCGCCGACTGACGGTCAGTCGGCCGGCTCGACCCTCGCGGTGAAGCCGTCCTCCTCGTCGGCGATCGCGTCCATGTCTCCGTCGAACCGACCGATCCTCAGGATGCCGTCGTGGTAGCCCACGTCGCCGTAGTAGAAGACGAGGTCGCCCCCCGGAGCGTAATAGCCGATGTCCCCCGGGCGAGGGTCCTCTCCCTCGGGCATGCCCTCTGTGGAAAGCTCCTCGGGCAACGCCCCCGTCTTCTCCGTGTTCAGGTGGTCGCTGAACTCCACGGTGACCGGGAGCTTTTCGATCAGGTCCCGAGCGGTGGCGTTGCCCAGGAGCCGGCCCGTGAGCACCGTGCCGCCCACGGTGACGCGGATCGGCGTCCCGTCGCTCGACGACTGGTCCGGGTTCGGGTTCGGCGAGGAGGAGTCCGCAGCGGAGGCCGACTCGCCGGACGACGAGGAACCCGCGGGCGCGGCGCTCTGTGAAGCTGTCGAAGCCGTCCCTTCCGAATCGCTGCCGCAGGCTGTCACGCCGAACGCGAAGGTCATGGCCAGCGAGAGCACCCAGCCCCGACGCGCTCGACGCGGCGGCCCGGGTACGGAAGAACTGGTTCTGGTCATGTCGTCGAAGCTAACGGCGAGGCCACCGCAGGTGGGAAGCCCTGTCAGTACTCCCCAGTCCCGCCCGCCCAGGGTCTCCGACGCTTGAGGTTTTCCTGGAGCACGCGCCTCTGCGCGTCGCTCTCGTGCAGTTCCTCGTCGCGTGGTGGGGTCGCGCCCTGGGGGGAGAGTCTCCTCCCAGGATGGTTCTTCCCCAGGAAGAAACCCTCCCCTTTTTGCGTCAGCCGCGACAGGTCAGTCTCGATGTCACGGCCGCCGTACCCGGCGCTTCCTGCCGTCCCGGCAGCAACGGCAAGAGGAGAACCATGAACCCCACGTACGAGTTCAGCGACAAGGTCGCTCTCGTCACAGGTGCCGGCTCCGGAATGGGGCTGGCAACCGCGCAGGCCTTCGCGGAGGCAGGTGCGGCTGTGGTGCTCGCGGATCTCGACGAGGAGGCTCTTCGCAAGGCCACGGACAGCCTGACGTCCGCCGGTCACCGAGCCCTGGGCATCACCTGCGACGTGAGCAGCGAGGACCAGGTCGCCGCCATGGTCGACAAGACGGTCGAGACCTTCGGCCGCCTGGACATGGCGTTCAACAACGCGGGCATACAGATCCCGCCGAGTGACGCCGCCGACGAGCCTGCCGAGGTCTTCGACCGGGTCACGGCCGTCAACCTGCGGGGCATCTGGGCCTGCATGAAGCACGAGCTGCGGCACATGCGCGCCCAGGGCAGCGGCGCCATCGTCAACTGTTCCTCGCTCGGCGGCCTCGTAGGCCTTCCGGGCCGGGCCTCCTACCACTCTTCCAAGCACGGAGTGATCGGCCTCACCGGCAGCGCCGCCCTCGAATACGCCCCACGCGGCATCCGGATCAACACGGTCTGCCCCGGCACGATCGACACGCCCATGGTCGCCGCCATGGAAGCGAAGGGTGAACTCGACCGGTCCGAGGCCGCGGCGGCCCAGCCGATCGGCAGGCTCGGCCATGCGGACGAGATCGCCGCGGCGGTTCTGTGGCTGTGCAGTCCTGGGGCAAGCTTCGTGGTCGGCGTCGCCCTTCCCGTCGACGGCGGCTACGTCGCTCAGTGACGTTCTGGACGTTCTGGCTGGAGCGCTGGAGCACCGTAGGCAGGGGCTTCGTCGTGGGTTCCGCAGCGCCGCCGAGGTCCCGTCGTCGCCCGTACGTACGCGACGCCGTCGTCAGCTCGCCGCGCCGGGGGCGACCGAGTGCCCGTCAGCCACCCAGGCCGCGAGGAGGCGCAGCCGTTCCTGCGTGGGCGTGCCGGGTGGGGCGGTCCAGATGGTCAGATGCTGATCGGGGTCGGTGCTGCAGGTGAGGGTGTCCCATTCGACGGTGAGTTCGCCGACGACCGGATGGTTCAGCGTCTTGGCGCCGACCCGTCGGGCTGCCACGTGGTGCTCTGACCACCACCGCCGGAAGTCCGCGTCCCGCTCCGACAACTCCTCGACCAGCGCGACGAGCGTCGGGGAGTCGGGGTCGCGGGCCACCTCCATGCGCAGTTGGGCAACAGCGAGCAGGGCCGCGCCCTCCCAGTCGGCGTAGAGCCCCTTCATACGGTCGGAGAAGATCATCTTCGCGTAGTTGCGGTCCTTCTCCGGTATCTGCCCGAAGTCCCCGACCAGGGCGGCGCCCATCTCGTTCCACGCCAGGACGTCCATCTGGCGCCCGAGGACCATGGCCGGGATGGAGCCGAGGTCGTCGAGCAGTCGCTGCAACTGAGCGTTGACGACCTGCACCTCGGGCCGGCGCAGGCGGCCGGTCTCCTTGCCCGCCAGCTGGAAGGCGTACTCCCGCTGGTCGGCATCGAGCTTCAGCACACGGGCGAGGGACGCCAGCACGGGCTCGGACACGTCGATGCGTCCCTGCTCCAGTCGGGTGTAGTAGTCCGTGCTGATCGCGGCCAGCAGGGCCACTTCCTCCCGACGCAGACCGGGCACTCGGCGCGGCGCTCCCGAGTCGGGCAGCCCGACGGATCGGGGGGTCAGCTCGGCGCGCCGGGTTCTCAGGAATTCGCCCAGCTCATGGTGGGCTGCGCTGCCAGTCATGTCAGCCATTCTCCCAAGGATGGGGCCCCGTGGCCGGGGCGGCGGAGTCTTGGTACCACGAACCTTCTTCTTGCGTACCTGCGGAGGTCCACCGAGCAGGCGGGTACAGCGGTCACGGCTCCGCGAGGGCGCGGGGCCGGCCATCGGCCGGGGTGGGCAGGGGGGCGGGCACCGGACGGTGGATCGGGCCTGTTCCCCGGGAGAGGGGCAGGCCGCTGCCGAGGTTGGCGGAGGCGATGATCTCCGCCGCGATGGAGACGGCCGTCTCCTCAGGCGTGTGAGCTCCGAGGTCCAGGCCGATCGGGGAGCGCAGGCGGGCGATGTGCTCGTCCGACATGCCCGCCTTGCGCAGGAGGCGGAGACGTTGATCGTGGGTGCGGCGCGATCCCATGGCCCCGACGTAGCCGACCGGCAGATCGAGGGCCAGCCGCAGCAGGGGGATGTCGAACTTGGCGTCGTGGGTGAGGACGCAGACGGCGGTACGGGCGTCCACCTCGGTGCGTTCCAGGTAGCGGTGGGGCCAGTCGACGACGACCTCGTCCGCGTACGGGAAACGGGCCGCCGTGGCGAAGACGGGCCGGGCGTCGCACACGGTGACCCGGTAGCCCAGGAAGGCCCCGGCCCGGCTGAGCGCGGCGGCGAAGTCGACGGCGCCGAAGATCAGCATGCGGGGGCGGGACGCGGCCACGTGGACCAGGACGGACAGCCGGTCCGGGCAGGTGTCGGCGTCTGAGCCCAGTTCGACGCGGGCGGTACGTCCCGAGCGGAGCAGGGCGCCCGCCTGTGCGGTCACCGTGCGGTCCGTCGGGCCTCCGTCCAGGGTTCCGTAGGAGGCGGTGCCGTCGGCGAGGACGCAGAGCATGCGGCCCACCAGATGGTGGGGGCCGTCGATGACCTGCGCCACGGCGGTGGGCCTGTCGTGGACGATGTCGTCCAGGGCGGCACCGAGATGCGGGTCCGTGGCGGGATCGACGCGCCGGACGAGGACGTCGAGTTCGCCGCCGCAGGTCAGGCCGACGGCGAAGGCGTCGTCGTCGGAGTACCCGAACCAGGCCCGCTGCGGGGCGCCGCGGTCGCGCAGCACCTGCCGGCACAGTTCGTACACCGCGCCCTCGACACAGCCGCCGGAGATGCTGCCGACCGCGTTGCCGTCC